>CALMCS010000863.1 GCA_937862875.1 uncultured Comamonadaceae bacterium | reverse complement strand
CTGGTGCTGGCCCGCGTGGCCGGTGCGCCCGAAGGCGTGAAGGGCATCAGCCTGTTCGTGGTGCCCAAATTCCTCGTCAACAAAGACGGCTCGCTGGGTGATCGCAACGACGTGCAATGCGTCTCCATCGAGCACAAGATGGGCATCAAGGCATCGCCCACGGCCGTGCTGCAATTTGGTGATCACGGCGGTGCGGTCGGCTATCTGGTCGGCGAAGAAAACCGCGGCCTCGAGTACATGTTCATCATGATGAACGCCGCGCGCTACGCCGTGGGTGTGCAGGGCATTGCGATCGCCGATCGCGCCTACCAGCACGCCGCGGCCTACGCCAAGGACCGCGTGCAGAGCCGTCCGGTGGACGGTAGCGTCAAGGGCAGCGCCACCATCATTCATCACCCCGACGTGCGCCGCATGCTGATGACGATGCGCGCCTATGTCGAGGGCTGCCGCTCCATGGCCATCACCGGTGCTGCCGCGTACGACGCCGCACACAACCACCCGGATGAGCAGGTGCGCCAGGACAACGCCACCTTCTACGAATTCCTGGTTCCGCTCATCAAGGGCTACAGCACCGAGATGAGTCTGGAAGTCACCAGCCTGGGCGTGCAGGTCCATGGCGGCATGGGTTTCATCGAAGAAACCGGTGCGGCGCAGTACTACCGCGACGCCAAGATTCTGACGATCTACGAAGGCACGACCGCCATTCAGGCCAACGATCTGGTGGGTCGCAAGACCACGCGTGATGGCGGCCAGTCGGCCAAGGCGATCGCTGCGCAGGTCGAGAAGACCGAGGCGGAACTGATCGCCAACGGCTCGGCCGATGCCAAGGCCGTGGCGGCCCGTCTGGCTGCTGCGCGCAAGGCGTTTCTGGATGTGGTTGATTTCATGGCCGGCGCCGCGAAGTCGTCGCCCAACGACGTCTATGCAGGCAGCGTGCCTTACCTGATGTTGACCGGCAATCTCGTGGCCGGCTGGCAGCTGGGTCGCGCATTGTTGGTGGCCCAGGAGCAGGCCGCCAAGGGTGTCGACACCTCGTTCATGAATGCCAAGGTCATCACCGCGCGCTTCTACGCCGACCACATTCTGGTCAAGGCGTCGGGCCTGCGCGACTCGATCGTCGAAGGTGCCGCAAGCGTGACAGCATTGCCGCTGGAATCCTTCTAAGCTGGCAGTCTCAATGGGTACAGCGCGTTGGCGTGACGGAGTCGCATGGCTCCATGTCACGCCGATGGGCTGTGCAAGATTTCCGTTTGTCGATTTGTTCCATTAGATAAATACGTCCCCAGGAGAATTTCTACATGTCCAAGCTGCCTCCCGTGTTGCGCAAACTGGCGTTGCCAGTGATCGGTTCTCCTCTGTTCATCGTCAGCAATCCCACGCTGGTGATCGAACAATGCAAGGCGGGCATTGTGGGCTCCATGCCCTCGCTGAACGCGCGCCCCGCGGAGCAGCTGGATGATTGGCTGGCGGAAATCACCGAGACGCTGGCCGGCTGGGACAAGGCGCATCCGGAGCAGCCTTCCGCTCCGTTTGCGATCAACCAGATCGTGCACAAGAGCAACGACCGTCTCGAGCACGATCTGCAGGTGTGCGCCAAGTACAAGGTGCCACTGGTCATCACCAGCCTCGGCGCACGCGAAGACGTGAACCAAGCGGTCCACAGCTGGGGCGGCGTGGTGATGCACGACATCATCAACAACAAGTTTGCCCACAAGGCGATCGAAAAGGGCGCTGACGGCCTGATCGCCGTGGCCGCTGGCGCCGGTGGTCATGCCGGTGTGAAGAGCCCGTTCGCATTGATTCAGGAAATTCGCCAGTGGTTCGACGGCCCGTTGGCGCTGTCGGGCTCGATCGCCACCGGCGGTGCGGTCCTGGCCGCGCAGGCCATGGGCGCGGACTTTGCCTACATTGGCTCGGCCTTCATCGCGACCGACGAAGCCCGTGCGACCGATGCGTACAAGCAGGCGATTGTGGACGGCGACTCGGACGACATCATCTACAGCAATCTGTTCACGGGCGTGCACGGCAACTACCTTGCCGCGAGCATTCGTGCCGCAGGTCTCGACCCGGAGAAATTGCCCGAGTCCGACCCCAGCGCCATGAACTTCGGCGGCGGCGGTGCAGCCAAGGCCTGGAAGGACATCTGGGGCAGTGGCCAGGGCATCGGAGCAGTGAACCAGCGCGGCACCGCTGCCGAATTCATCGCACGCCTCAAGCGCGAATACGCCGACGCACGCGCGCGCCTGTCACTCAACGCTTGATCGAAAGTTAAGCCTCCACCTCAAGCCGCTTGCAGTGCGAGTGGCTTGGTGGGGCGCTCTTCCTCGATTGGAAGATTGACCAGCGCTGCCAACAAGGCCAGCGCGGCGTCTGCCCACCACATCCAGTCGTAGTTGCCAGTCGCGACGACGGCGAGGCCGCCCAGCCATGCGCCGAGAAAGCCTCCGATCTGGTGGGTCAGCAGCGTCAATCCGAACAGGGTTGCCAGATAACGGGCACCAAACAATTTCGCGGTCAGGCCCGCAGTGGGCGGCACCGTTGCCAGCCACGTTGCACCGAGGGCAATCGCAAAGACGTAGAACGTCGCAGGCTCCTTGGGGGCTGCCATGAAGATGAGAATCGCCACCACGCGCGACAGATACATCCAGAACAGAATCATCTTCATGCGCACACGCGAACCGAGCGCGCCCACCACCAGACTACCCACCACATTCGCGAGGCCGATGAGGGCCAGCGACGTGGACGCCACGCTGGTGCTCAAGCCGCAGAGGTCCACCTCGCCGGGCATGTGAGTCACCAAGAAGGCGATGTGAAATCCGCAGGTGAAAAAGCCGGCGTGCAGACACCAATAGCTCTTGTTGCGCAGCGCGACGCGCAGTTGCTGGCCCATGCCGAGCTCGGTGGCTGCGTCCTGCTTTTTCTCCATTGAATGGGTTTGGGCTTGAGCTTGGGCTTGGGCGGGGGCATGCGGCTTGCCGCGCAGCCACCACGCCATCGGGATCGTGGAAAGTGACACCACGGCCATCATCCACATCGCCTGCATCCAGCCAAACGCCGACATCACGGCTTGATTGAGTGGCGCAAAAATGAACTGCCCCATGCTGCCGCCCGCGTTGATCACGCCGCCGGCGAACGATCGCTGTTCGGGTGCGATGCGCTGCGCGGTGGCACCGATCAGGATCGAGAAGCTGCCGGCACCCGCGCCCGCGGCACTCAGCAGTCCGAGCGCAAAGATCAGTCCCCATTCACTGGTGACCTGGGTCGTCATGGCGCAGCCGGCGGAGAGCAGCAGCGCACCGAGCACGATCACGCGCCCGGGCCCCCAACGGTCGGCAACCGCGCCAAAGACGGGCTGCACCGCACCCCACACCAGCTGTGCGATGGCCATGGCAAAGCTGATCTTGGCGATGCCCAGGCCCGTGTGGGTGTTGATGGGCGAGAGGAACAGGCCCAGCGATTGCCGCGCGCCCATGGTGATCATCAGAATGGAGGAGGCGACGAGTATCAGCATCCATGGCAAGCGTTGCTTCATGGTTCAGCCCACCTGCAGTGAATGAGAGTGAAGAGAGCTACTGGCGGTGCGTGCGGCGGCGGCAACCGAAATGCGTCTGAGCGCAGTGAAAGAAAATAACGTCATGAGAGGACTCTTGAAGGACAACCGCAAGCGGCTTGGGTCCCGCATTGTCTGAAACATGAGTGCTCATTGACAAACGATTTAATTTTCTCCATGGAATAGAATATCTATCTCATGGCATCTCCGCTCCCACTCAAATCTCTCTTGGTGTTTGACGCCGCGATGAAGCACAAAAGCTTCACAGTCGCGGCGCAGGAGCTGCACGTGACGCCGGGCGCGGTCGGTCAACAGATTCAGAAGCTCGAGGAGTGGTTGGGCAGCGCGCTGTTCGTGCGTTCGATCCGACAGGTGCAGCCCACGGCCGAGGCGCTGAGTTACTGGGCCGCCATTCAACCGGCGCTGGCCCGCATTCAGCAGGCCAGCGATCAGTTGCGACTGAGTCAGTCGAATGAGGTGTGGCTGTCGATGCCGCCCACCTTGGCCGCCAAATGGTTTGCCCCGCGCATGGCGAGCTTTGTGACGCTGCATCCCGAGATTTCACTGCACTTGGGTGCGACCACCGATCTCATCAATTTCGACCGTGATCGGGTGGATCTGGCGATTCGCTATTTCGACGGAACGGATCCGGCGCTGGAAAGCACCTTGCTGTACCGCGACGAGGCGCGCCTGTATTGCGCGCCCAGTTACGCCAAGAAGCACCGTCTCAAAACGCCGGACGATCTGGTTCGTACAACCTTGCTCAACACCACCGTGCTGCCTTTCTGGGATGAGTGGCTGCGGAAATACAGCCATTTGAACAAGGCGCAGATCGCGGGTCTGGCGCGCCAGCATTTCGACCAATCCGCGCTCGCCATCGAGACGGCGCGGCTGGGGCAGGGCGTGATCTTGAGCAGCCCCATCCTGACCCAGCCGGAGCTGCGTGACGGCAGTTTGGTCGAACCGTTCGGCATGCGCTTGCCCACCACCAAGGGCTACTACCTCGTCTATCCCAGGCAGGGCCAGCTGCGGCCCGCCGCGCTGGCGCTGAAAAACTGGATGCTGGAGCTGGTGCGCACCGAGCACGAATCGGTCGATTTTTTCGCGTGATCCGGATGGAGTAGGCGGCGTTGCTTTCTGCGTGAAAGAAACGTTATTGCACTGCACATGCAAAAAAATGAGAGAAGGCGCACAATTGTGGGTTTGCTGGGCGGGCCATCTAGGCCGCGCCTTTGGAAATTCAAAAATTAAAAAGCACAACACGAATGACCTCCGCGAAGCGCAATGCAACGATTGATTGCATAAAGGGCCTAGCCTGCATTGCCATTATTTGGCATCACTTGGCCTTCTATGGGCCCATGTCGGAAGTGGCGGCCCCCTTGATGACTCAGACCATGCAGTGGCTGAGTGACTACGCACGCATGGCCGTGCAGATCTTCCTGGTGCTGGGCGGCTATCTCGTGGCCGCGAGCCTCGCACCCAAGGGACTGGCGCGCTTTGACTTCGCGTCGCAGCAAATCAGCAAGCGCTTCGTGCGCCTGGTGGTGCCGTATGCGGTTGCGCTGATCGTCGCCGTGCTGCTGTCCGATCTGGTGCGTCCCCTGATGGACCACCCTTCAGTGCCCGACGAACCCACCATTCCCCAACTCATCGCCAACGCCTTCCTGCTGCAGGACATCGTGGGCGAGGACGCACTCTCCGCCGGCGTCTGGTATGTGGCCATCGACTTTCAATTGTTCGTGATGGCGGTCGTGCTCTTTGCCACGATGCGCAGCTTCAACCTGTCCGATAAGGTACGTGTGTGGCTCACCCAGGCCGTGGTCGTGGCGGGCGTTGCCGCATCGCTGCTGTACGCCAATCTGCAAGCCGACTGGGACATGTGGGGCGTCTACTTCTGGGGCGCGTACGGAATGGGAATGATGGCCTATTGGGGCGCGCATTCCAAGCGCTGGAACCTGTGGTTCGTGTTGATCGGCGTGCTCGGATGCACCGCGTTGCTGATCGATTTCCGCGGACGCATTGCCTTGGCCATGACCACCGCGCTGATCCTGATGCTGGTGATGCGCCCGGCGCGTGAAGATGGCACGACCTACTCACAATTGCTGCTGGGCCGCCTGGTCAAGCCGCTGGAGCCCGTGATTGCGCGCCTGCAGAGTCTCGGCCAGATGTCGTACTCCGTGTTTTTGATTCACTTCTCGATCTGCCTGCTGGTGAATGCGGTGGTGACGCAGTGGGTGCCCGAAGAGCCGATCTTGCATCTGCTGGGAATGGTGGCCGC
>CALMCS010000862.1 GCA_937862875.1 uncultured Comamonadaceae bacterium | reverse complement strand
GCACCGAAGTGCTGCAGATGTTGGTGGAAGGCTTTTTCCCCAAGGTCGCCTCGTCCGACAAGCCGCAAACCCGTGCACGCGCCGCGCTCACGCAGCTGGGCCTGCCCTATGCGCAGGACGCTGGCATCACGCGCCATCTCGCGGCGTTTCTGTCGCGCCAGGCGAGTGCCGTGGAGCAGATCGAAGGCCTGCAAGGCACGCAGATGTCGGGGGCGACCTTCCTGCATCCGACCGCGGTGCTGTTCAACGGCGGCGTGCTCAAATCCACGCAGATCGAACAGCGCATTCTCGAGGTGCTCAACGGTTGGCTGGATGCAGAAAGCTCCGAGCCGGCCCGTGTGCTCGATGGAGCCAACCTCGACCTCGCCGTGGCGCGCGGTGCGGCGTATTACGGCCATGTGCGACAAGGCCGCGGCGTGCGCATTCGCGGCGGCACGGCGCAGTCCTACTACGTCGGCATTGAATCCAACATGCCGGCCATCCCCGGCATGGAGCCACCCATTTCCGCGCTTTGCCTCGCCCCCTTCGGCATGGAAGAAGGCACGGAAGTGGCGCTCGACGCGCAGGAATTTGGTCTGGTCGTGGGCGAGCCCGTGCGTCTGCGCTTCTTCGGATCGTCCGTGCGCCGCAGCGATGCGGTGGGCACGCTGCTCGATTTCTGGGGCCCCGACGAACTGGTCGAGCTGCAGGAAATCGAAGCCAATCTGCCGGCCGAAGGCCACAACGCAGGCGACGTGGTTCCCGTCACCCTGCACGCACGCGTGACCGATATCGGCACGCTCGAACTCAATGCCGTGCCCGTGGGCGGCAGCGAGCGTTGGAAAATCGAATTCGATGTGCGCGCCGAAACGGCTGCCGACACCGACCTGGCCGCTTGAGAGGCGATAACACCATGCAAAAAGCACTCCTGAACAGCCTCGTCTATCTGGACAAGGATTTCATCGCGGACAGCTACGAAATCTGGTCCGGCGACAACGCCGCCTCCACGCTCACCAAGCACCACGGACAGAAGGCCGGCGCGAGCATGCTGCCGTTTTCCGCCGACGTGAGCGCTCAAGAGTCACGCACCTATCCGGTGTCGACGCTGCAAATGCTGGCCCAGTTGTGGACGCATCTCGCCGAACAACCGGCGGTGAACGTCGGCGAATTCGCCGAGCGTTCGGCCTCGGAATTCGGCTGGGTGCAAGGCCAGCTTTCGACCTTTCAAGTGCGCAGCAAGACGCAGAAGGATGGGCTCGACGTCGTCCAGCCCCAGTCGAGCCACTTTCAGTTGCGCGGCATCGAGCAAGGTCGCTACGTCAACCTGATCACCACGCCGGATTACTTCGCCTCGGGCTTCAACGCGTTGCTGCCGCTGCAGATGACGCTGCTGAACAAGTTCACGCTGCCGGTGTGCATCTACATGCGCTTGCTGCCGGCCAAGGACCATGCAGAAAACTGGGTCGCGGTGCCGCTGCTGATCGTTGAATCACGCCCCACGCTCACGCGAGACATTCAAGCCTTGTTCTGATGAAGACCGCACCCGCACCGACCTATGTGGTCGGCATTGACCTGGGTACCAGCAACACGGTTGCGGCGTCGGCGTCACTGACGGGTGCGACTTCAGAGATTGAACTGCTGCCGATTGCGCAGCTCACGGCGCGCGACGAAATCTCGGCCGCGCCACTACTGCCCTCCGTGCGTTACCACTCCGCGCCCGGAGAACTGAGCGACGACGCCTGGCAAAAGCCATGGCCCGCACTAGGCGCCAGCAGCGAGCGCCCCGCGACGATTGGCCGCTGGGCGCGCGATCTCGGTGCCGCCGTTCCATCGCGTCTGGTGGCCAGCGCCAAGAGCTGGCTCTCGCACGATGGCGTGGATCGCACCGCCGCCATCCTGCCCTGGGGCGCGCCGGAAGACGTACACAAGATTTCGCCGGTAGAGGCTTCGGCCAGCTACCTCGCACACGTGAAGGCCGCGTGGGACGCCGCGCATCCCGACGCTCCGCTGGCAGAGCAGATCGTGGTGCTCACGGTTCCGGCGTCGTTTGACGAGGGCGCGCGTGCGTTGACGCTGCAGGCCGCGCAGTTGGCCGGTCTGCCGCAGGTCCACCTGCTGGAAGAACCCAAGGCCGCCTTCCACGACTGGCTGATTCTGCAAGGCCAGCAACTCCACGCGCAACTGCAGAACGCTCGCCTGGTGCTCGTGGTCGACGTAGGCGGTGGCACCACCGACCTCACGCTGATCCGCGTGGAACAGACGGGTGCGGACACGCTGCCGACCCTCACGCGCACCGCCGTGGGCGAGCACTTGATGCTCGGCGGCGACAACATGGATCTGGCGCTGGCGCATCGCCTCGAACCGCAATTTCTAGCCGCCGGCGAACAACGCCTGCCGGCCGCGCGCTTCGCGCAGTTGGTGCAGCGCTGCCGCATCGCCAAGATTCAATTGCTGGCCCAGGACGGGCCGGCCTCGGCCTCCGTCACGCTGCTGGGCAGTGGCTCACGGCTGATGGCGCAAACGCGCTCCGCGACCTTGACGCGCGACGACGTGCAGTCGTGGATCGTGGAAGGTTTTCTGCCGCTCGCAGACATCGCCGACCTGCCCGCCAAACGGCAGGGGGCGCTGCGCGGTTTCGGTCTACCCTACCCCGCAGATGCGGCGATATCGCGGCATCTCGCACAGTTCCTGTCGCTCCACGCGGGCGCGGACATGCCGGACACGGTGCTGCTGAACGGCGGCGTCTTCCACGCCCACGCACTGGTCTCGCGGCTCACCGAACAACTCCACCAGTGGCGCGGCGAGCCGGTACGCGTGCTGCACAACCCGCACCCCGACTGGGCGGTGGCGCGCGGTGCCGCGGCCTTTGGCCTGACGCTGGACGAGGCGCAACGCGCGGCCAGCGAGCACCAGACACCGGCGCAGCCGATGACGCCGGTGATGCCGTTGCCACGCATCGGCGGCGGCGCGGCGCGCAACTACTGGTTGGTGTTGCACGGCAAACCGGGCACCCAACCTCAAGGCCTGTGCCTGCTGCCGCGCGGCACGCAAGAAGGCACGCGCATCACGCTCACCGGGCGGCGCTTTGCGTTGAAGCTCGGACAGGCCGTGCGCTTTTCTCTGGTGGCCAACAGCCAGAGTCATCTCGACTCCAAGGCAGGCCAATTGATCGCGCTCGATGGCGATGGCTGGGTCTCCCTGCCGCCCCTGGCCACCGTGCTGCAAGCCCCCGAAAACTCACAGCGCACATCGATCGAAGTGCAGCTGCAAACCTGTCTGACCGAGGTCGGCACGCTGGAGGTGCGCTGCATCGCGGCCGATGATGCGAATCAGCAATGGATGCTGCCCTTCGATCTGCGCGCACAGGCCGCCGGCGATGCAACGCAGGACTCTGGCGACAACGAACCCCAGGGCCAGGCGCAGCTCTCAGCAGCCATTGCGCAGATCGAGCGCATCTTCGGCAGCCAGGCGCTGGATGTGACGCCCAAGGAAGTGCGGCAGCTGAGGCAGTCGCTCGAAAAAATACTCGGCCCGCGTGACGGCTGGGACATCCATGTGCTGCGCGCATTGTTCGATGCCCTGCTCGAGCGCACCAAACGCCGCCGCCGCTCCGCCGACCACGAACGGGTCTGGTTCAACCTCGCCGGCTGGTGCCTGCGACCGGGCGTGGGCGCGGAGCTCGATGCCTGGCGCATTGCGCAGATCTGGCAGCTCTACACCCAAGGCCTCGCACACACCAAGGAAGCGGCCAACTGGACGGAGTGGTGGGTCTTCTGGCGACGCGTCGCCGCGGGCCTCGACGAGGCGCAGCAAATGCAGGTGCTAGAAGCCGTAGCCGGCCAAATGCAAAAGGCCGTGCAACAAACCACGCAGCGCAGCGGCGGCAAATCCACGCACGGCAGCTACGAAGACATGCTCCGCCTGTTCGCCGCCATGGAAGCCGTGCCATGGCAATACCGCCAGGAAATGGGCCAATGGATGCTGACCCGTTTGAAGCGCACCGATGAATCCACCCAAACCTGGTGGGCCATCGGCCGCCTCGCCGCACGCCAACCCCTCGCAGCCAACGCCCACCTGACCATGCCGCCCTACGCGGCCACAGAGTTCCTGCAAGCCACACTCGAGCAGGACTGGCGCAAGAACGAAACGGCCATGTTCGCCGCAGTACAAATCGCCCGCATGACCGGCGACCGCACACGCGACCTGCCCGACCCACAACGCGCCGAAGTCCTCGCCAAACTACAAAGCGCCGGAGCCCCCGAACGCTGGATCGCACTCGTGCAAAGCGTGCAGGACATGGATGCCGACGATCGCAAACGCAGCTTCGGCGACAGCCTTCCACCAGGACTGAGCCTGCTGCGCTGAAAGGATGTAGACCAAGATCTACAACCAAACAAAGAGGCATCAACGCATTCGGTATCGGCTGTCCAAACACCAACCATGCAGTGAGCAGAGCCCAAGAACTGGGCCCCCGAATGACGAGATAG
>CALMCS010000861.1 GCA_937862875.1 uncultured Comamonadaceae bacterium | reverse complement strand
TTTTTTCTTCAACAGATCAGGCGCGTTCAACCCATGAATGGTCTTGGCGCCCTGGAGACGAATTAGATCGCCACTGCCTTTTCGATGACCAGGTCATCCTTTGGCACGTCGTCATGGAAGCCCTTGCGGCCAGTCTTCACACCCTTCATCGCGTCAACGATTTCGGTGCCCTTGACGACCTTGCCGAACACGGCATAACCCCAGCCTTGAGCGGTAGGAGCGGTGTGGTTCAGGAAGGCGTTGTCAGCCACGTTGATGAAGAACTGCGACGAAGCCGAGTGTGGATCGCTGGTGCGGGCCATGGCCAGGGTGTACTTGTTGTTCTTGAGGCCATTGTTGGCTTCGTTCTCGATCTGCGCTTCGGTAGCCTTTTGCTGCATGCCGACTGCGAAGCCGCCGCCTTGGACCATGAAGCCGTTGATCACGCGGTGGAACACGGTGCCGTCGTAGAAACCGCTCTTCACGTAGTTCAGGAAGTTTTCAGTGGACTTGGGCGCGTTGACTGCGTCGAGTTCGATGGTGATGACGCCTTGGCCGGCGATGGTCATTTCAACTTGTGGGTTGCTCATGGTGTTTCGTGCTTTCAAAAAACGGGTTGCAATGAGAAAAAAGCAAAGAACGGCAGCTTACTTCACCAGCGTGGCGGATTCGATCACCACGGGTGTTGTTGGCACGTTCTGATGCGGGCCTTTGTTGCCAGTGGCAACGGCCTTGATCTTGTCGACGACTTCGGTGCCGCTCACGACCTTGCCGAACACGGTGTAGCCGTAGCCGTCAGGCTTGGGGGCGTTCAGCATGTCGTTGTTCTTCACGTTGATGAAAAACTGCGAGGTGGCCGAGTTCGGGTTGCCGGTGCGCGCCATGGCGATGGTGTAGGTGTCGTTCTTGAGGCCGTTGGTGGCTTCGAGTGGGACAGGGGCCTTGGTCGCCTTTTGCTGCATGTCGGGGGTGAAACCACCGCCCTGAATCATGAAGCCGTCCATCACGCGGTGAAAAATCGTGCCGTCGTAGTGCTTGTCCTTGACGTAGGCGAGGAAGTTTTCGACGGTCTTGGGAGCCTTGGCCGCGTCGAGTTGCACGACGATGTCGCCCATCGAGGTGGTCAGCTTGACCTTGGGGTTGGCGGCATCTTGCGCGAAAGCGGGTGCTGCGCTGATCAAGGCTGCTGCGGCAACGCCTGCCAGTGCGAGCATGGATTTACGACGGGAAAACATGGATTCACTCCTTGGTTGGATGAACGGGATAGTGAAGGTGAAGGCTTCAATTGCAAGACCCGAGCGGTAAAACAGATCAATCAATCAAACAATTGTTCAATCTGTCACTCGGGGCATGCAAATGCAGTCTTCCTACAAAGCGTGGGGTATTTTGCCCGGAGCTTACTTGCTGGTGCTGGTGCTGCTGGACTTGGCGGCCGATGCAGCGGAGGCTGCAGGGGCGGCTGTCGAGGCAGGAGCCGCTGCGGCGGGCTTCTGCGCAGCCGGGGCAGCGGCCTTGTCACCAAAAAGCTGGCGCAGCAGCGTCAGCTTGGGCTTGATGGTCAGCGTCAGGCGCGGATCCAGCTTCTGGGCCTTTTCGTAGGCCTCGGCGGCCTGGCGGGTGTAGATGTCGCCCAGATTTTCATAGGCAACGGCGTAATTCGGGTTGCCGCGCAGCGCCAGCTCGAGCGCGCCACGGGCCTTGTCCAGCTCGTTGTTCTGGGCGTAGAGCACGGCCAGGTTGTTGTACGGCTCGGGCAGCTCGGGATAATCCTGAGTCAGCAGGGTGAAGGTCTCGATCGCGTCGCTGGTCTTGCCCAGGTCGGTTTGGGCCACACCACGCAGAAAGCGCAATTGCGGGTCGCGAGGAGTGGCTTCTATGCGTTTGTCCAGCGCGACCAGCGCCTGCTCGGGTTTTTTCTGTTTGAGCAGGGTGGTAATGCTGGAATACTCGTCCGCATGAGCCCCGGAGGCACCGATGGCGCAGGCTACGACTAGCAGGCGCAAGAACGATTTAACTGTGGAGCGAGCAAGTTTCATGAGCTGTGGAAAGACTGAGGAGACCAGCCAGAATGCGGCGCGGGCTTATACTGAGACTAATTGTAGCTGAGGGGGTGTCATGCCGATGCGCTGTAAACACTGCTTGCGCTGTTGGTGCTTCCTGACACCAATGCACTGTAGTTGAGTATCCATTTGAATCTCCCACTGCGTCCCTCGCGGTCTGCCAGAGCAGCGCCGCAGGCTACACACTGATAAGACCCCTATATATTTCCCATGAGCTTGCGAATCTATAACACGCTGTCGCGTGCATTGGAGGAGTTTTCCCCTTTGATACCTGGTCAGGTGCGCATGTACGTGTGCGGCATGACCGTGTATGACCTCTGCCATCTCGGGCATGCCCGATCGATGATTGCGTTCGATATCGTCCAGCGCTGGTTGCGTGCGAGTGGCCTTGCGGTCGACTATGTGCGCAACGTGACGGACATTGAAGACAAGATCATCCGGCGCGCCCTGGAAAACGGCGAAACCATCCGCAGCCTGACCGATCGCATGATCGAGGCGCTGCATCAGGACGCCGATGCCCTTGGTATCGAGCGCCCGACGCACGAGCCCCGCGCGACCGATTACGTCCCGCAGATGTTGAACATCATCGAAAAACTCGAGAGCAAGGGCCTGGCCTACCGCTCCGAGAACGGCGATGTGAACTACGCCGTGCGCAAATTCCCCGGTTACGGAAAGCTTTCCGGCAAGTCGCTGGACGAGCTGCACGCGGGCGAACGCGTGGCCGTGCTCGATGGCAAGGAAGATCCACTGGATTTCGTGCTCTGGAAGCGCGCCAAGCCGACCGAGCCCGATGACGCCAAGTGGGACGGTGCCTATGGCATGGGCCGTCCGGGCTGGCATATCGAGTGCTCGGCCATGAGCTGCGCGCTGCTGGGCGAGACCATCGACATCCACGCTGGTGGTGCCGATCTGCAATTCCCGCATCACGAAAACGAGATTGCCCAAAGCGAAGGCGCTTTCGGCAAGCCGCTGGCGAAGATGTGGATGCACAACGGTTTCATCAACGTCGACAACGAGAAGATGTCCAAGTCGCTTGGCAACTTCTTCACGATCCGCGACGTGCTCAAGGAGTACGACGCCGAGACCGTGCGTTTCTTCGTGGTGCGCGCACACTACCGCAGCCCGCTCAGCTACAGCAACGTGCATCTGGACGACGCCCGCAACGCGCTCAAGCGCCTGTACACGGCGCTGAGCCTCGTGCCGGCGCAAGAGGTGGCGGTGGACTGGGCGGATCCGTATGCGGCACGTTTCAAGGCCGCCATGGACGAAGACTTCGGCACGCCCGAAGCCGTCGCCGTGCTGTTCGATCTGGCGGGTGAAGTCAACCGCAGCAAGTCGCCCGAAGCGGCCGGCTTGCTGAAGGCTTTGGGTGGTTTCATCGGCTTGCTGCAAGGCGATCCGGAGCGCTTCCTGCAAGCGGGTTCGTCGGCGCTGGATGGCGCGATGATCGAAGCACAAATTGAAGCGCGATCTGTCGCCAAGGCTGCCAAGAACTGGGCCGAAGCCGACCGTATTCGCAAAGAGCTGCTGGAGCAGGGCATTGTGCTCAAGGACTCTCCTACTGGCACGACCTGGGAGGCCGCACAGTGAATTTTGTTGTAGTTGAATGTTCGAAGTCGAATGCATGCGGGAGCGTGGAGTGATGGCGACCGCAAAAAAAGTCACGGACGAAGGCGCTGCGTCGCTGAAGCCGCCGGCTTACTGGGAAGAGGCCTGCAAGCACCTGGTCAAGAAAGACCGCGTCATGCGCCGCCTGATTCCCGAGCTGGGAAATGTGTCGCTCACGCTGCGGGGTGACGCGTTCACCACGCTGGCGCGCAGCATCGTGGGGCAGCAGGTGTCTGTGGCCTCCGCGCAGCGCGTCTGGGAAAAGTTCGCGCTGCTGCCGCCGGAAATGTCTCCGGGCAACGTCCTGCGCCTGAAGGTGGACGACATGCGTGCGACGGGACTGTCGACGCGCAAGGTCGAATACCTGGTGGATCTGGCGCTGCACTTCGACAGCGGCCGCCTGCATTTCAAGGAATGGGATGCGATGGATGACGACGCCATCGTGACCGAACTGGTGGCGATCCGCGGTATCAGCCGCTGGACGGCCGACATGTTCCTGCTGTTCCATCTGGGCCGCCCGAACGTGCTGGCGCTGGATGACCCCACGCTTTTGCAAGGTATCAGCAACCAGTATTTCTCGGGTGAACCGGTCAGTCGCAGCGATGCGCGAGAGGTCGCCGAGGCATGGAAGCCTTGGTGCAGCGTTGCAAGTTGGTATATTTGGAGATCGCTTGCCCCAATGCCGGTGCAGTGTTGATTTTGTTGTGCGCGACCGAAAATCGCGCACCAAAAAGTCTTAATCTCACGCTGGCACAGGTAAAAACCGGGGTGGTTTGGGCGACAAGTGCCCAAGGAGAATAACGTTGGCTAAAAAAACAT
>CALMCS010000860.1 GCA_937862875.1 uncultured Comamonadaceae bacterium | reverse complement strand
GCGCCTTCCAGGTAGTTCATCACCATGTAGACGGTTTCGTTTTCGCGGAAGAAATTCAGCACGCTCACCACAGAAGGGTGAGAAATCTGGGCCAGCGAACGGCCTTCTTCAAAAAAACTTTTGAGCCCCAACCGGTAGAGCGACAGTTTTTCGGGGACGACGGTGGGGGCGAGTTCGCCGAGAGCACGGCTGGCCAGGGAGGAGGGCAGGTACTCTTTGATGGCCACCTGTTGGTCATCGGGGCCGAAGGCCAGATAGACAACGCCGAAGCCGCCCGCAGCAACGCGGCGTACAACGCGGTATCCGCCAATGATCGTATCCGGAGGTAATGAAGCAGGCTTGATTTTCGACATAAGGCAGTGGAAGCAATCACGACGTGGTCAGAACCCGGATAATCGCCGGATTGCAAGCAACCAATCACCGAAAAGTCCAATGGCAGTTTACAGCATGACAGGGTACGCCAGCGCACAGCTGGATTCGTCTGGGGCCGATGAGCGACAAAGCGCGTCGCATCGGCATCTGGGATTGGAGATTCGGTCGGTCAATAGCCGATTTCTGGACCTCTCTTTCCGTCTGGCGGAAGAGCTGCGCTCGCAGGAGCCCATGCTGCGCAGCGTACTTTCGGCCAAGCTCAAACGCGGCAAGGTCGAAGTCCGGGCGTTTTTTGTCGAATCCAGCGACAGCGCGGCCCTGCCGGACCCGTCGCCGCAGATTCTGCAGCGCCTGTGCTCCATCCAGGACACCGTGCAGTCATGGCTGCCGAACGCCGCTCCGTTGAGCGTGGCGGATGCGCTGCGCATGTGTTCGTCCGGCTCGGGTCCATCGACCGACTGGGCCGAGCCGCTCAAGAAGCTCGCACAGGGCACGCTCAAGGATCTGGCTTCTGCACGTGAGCGCGAGGGCGAGCGCCTGGCCGCCTCCCTGCTCGACCGCGCCGGTCAACTGCGCGTGCTCGCCAAGCAGGCCGGCCCCCTGGTGCCGCAGCTTGTCGAACAGCAGCGCCAGCGCTTCATGGACCGCTGGAAAGAGGCCATGGCCCTGGCCGAAGGCAGCGTGGCCCCGGAAATGGCGCAAGACCGCGCGATGACCGAGGCGACGGCGTTTGCCATCCGCATCGACGTGGCAGAAGAGCTGACACGCCTCGATTCCCACCTCGACGAGATCGAGAATCTGCTCAAGAAGGGCGGCGAAGTGGGCAAGCGTCTGGACTTCCTGATCCAGGAGCTGCACCGCGAAGCGAACACCCTCGGCTCGAAGTCTGCGGTCATGGAAATGACCCGAATTAGCGTTGACATGAAAGTGCTAATTGAGCAGATGCGTGAACAGGTTCAGAACATCGAGTGATAATTCCGTTTTGGAAGCGTAATTCGCTCGAATCTATGGACTATCCAGGTAATTTATTTGTAGTGTCTGCCCCGAGTGGGGCAGGTAAATCCAGTTTGGTGAAGGCTCTGCGGGAATTGGATTCCCTCGTCCAGCCTTCTGTGTCTCACACCACGCGCGCGCCTCGCGGGCAGGAAAAGCATGGCCGGGAGTACTTTTTTACTTCCGACCAGGAGTTCGATTCCATGGTGGCCTCCAACGGCTTTGTCGAGTGGGCCAACGTGCACGGACGCCGCTACGGCACCTCGCGCAAGGCCATCGAGGACCGTATCGGACAGGGTGCGGACGTCATTCTGGAGATCGATTTTCAGGGTGCGATGCAGGTCAAGAAGACCTTCACCAATGCGGTTTTGATCTTCATCCTGCCTCCCAGCTGGGAGGAGCTGCGCTCGCGCCTTGAGCGACGCGGCGAAGACGAGGCGTCCGTGATCGAGACCCGTCTGGTCAATGCGGCTGAGGAGATGGCTCAGGCATGTAGTTTCGACTTCGTTATAATCAATGAAGTTTTTGAACGTGCGCTTTTCGACATGAAAACCATTGTTCACGCACAGCGTCTGAAGTACGCCGCCCAGCGCAGAGCTCGGGCCGATACTTTTGAGTCGCTCCACATCCCTTGAACTGAACCGCCGGAGAAACACATGGCCCGCATTACTGTGGAAGACTGCCTCGAGCAGATCCCTAACCGTTTTCAATTGGTTCTCGCCGCGACCTATCGCGCCCGCATGCTCAGCCAAGGTCATTCCCCCAAGATCGAAAGCCGTAACAAGCCTGCCGTGACTGCCCTGCGAGAAATCGCAGCCGGCAAGGTGGGCCTGGAAATGCTGAAGAAGGTCCCGGGCTGATTCATCTGTCCGATCAGTCCTACCTACTGATTGAAAAAGCACCGCCCAGCGGTGCTTTTTTGTTCCTGTTAGCCTTGGACTAACATCGAATTAGCTATCCGCAAGCCCCCAGCCTGATTAATATGTAGTTTGTTGCGCTGCAAAAACGCCGTGTGAGTCGGGGTTCATAGCTGCGCAGACAGGGTTGGTGTACGCCCTCTCACCGCAAAAGGGTGTGGTGTCCACGGATGCGGCAGAATCAATGTCGTTTTATAGTCATATTTTTTGCCAACGCTACATTGAGGGCATGAAAGTAGTGTCTAACCAAGCTTTAGTTACACAGTCAAACGTCAGTGATCCGGCCAAGAAGAAATCGGCGGGAAGCACAGGCGCGGCAGCGGCCAATGCGGCGGCGGCTAGTTTTGCTGCGCTTCTGGAGAAGTTGGACTATCTGGACGACGCCAGCATCGAGCAGGTGCGCCAGGCCTATCGCTATGCCGACAAGGCCCATCTGGGCCAGATGCGCAGCAGCGGCGAGCCCTACATCACCCACCCCATCGCGGTGGCGGGGCTGTGCGCCAGCTGGAAGCTGGATGCCCAGGCGCTGAGTGCCGCACTGCTGCACGACGCGATGGAAGACTGCGGAGTCACCAAGTCCGATCTGGTCGAGCGCTTCGGCGCATCGGTGGCCGAAATGGTCGATGGACTGACCAAGCTCGACAAGCTGCAGTTCGACACCCGCGAAGAAAACCAGGCCGAGTCGTTCAGAAAAATGCTTCTGGCGATGGCGCGCGACGTGCGCGTCATTCTGATCAAGCTGGCCGACCGCACGCACAACATGCGCACGCTGTCCGACATGCCGCGCTCCAAGTGGCGCCGCATCTCGTCGGAAACGCTGGAAATTTACGTACCCATCGCCCATCGCCTCGGTTTGAACCAAACCTTCCGCGAGCTGCAGGATCTGGCCTTCCGCCATCTGCATCCCTGGCGCTACGCGACGCTCTCCAAGGCCGTCAACAAGGCCCGGGGCCGACGCCGTGACCTGGTCACCAAGGTGCAGGGCGAGGTGGATCTGGCATTCAGCCGTATGGGCATGAATGTGCGCCTGACCGGGCGCGAAAAGACCATGTTCTCGATCTACGAGAAGATGACGGTCAAGCATCTGAGCTTTGCTCAGGTCACGGACATCTACGGTTTCCGCGTGATCGTGCCGACCGCCACCGACTGCTATACGGCGCTCGGTGTGTTGCACCAGATGTACAAACCGGTTCCCGGCAAGTTCAAGGACCATATTGCGATCGCCAAGGCCAACGGCTATCAGTCCTTGCACACGACGCTGGTCGGCCCGGCCGGCGTGAACATCGAGTTCCAGATCCGGACCGAAGAAATGAACGTAGTGGCCGAGGCGGGCGTTGCCGCGCACTGGCTCTACAAGGAAGTGGGCGGCGCGGGCGCATCCTCCGTCGAACGCATGGGCACCAAGTGGCTGCAGTCGCTGCTCGACATCCAGAACGAAACGCGCGACGCGGCGGAGTTCTGGGACCATGTCCGAGTCGACCTGTTCCCGGATGCCGTCTACGTGTTCACGCCCAAGAGCCAGATCATGGCACTGCCACGCGGCGCCACGGTAGTCGACTTTGCCTATGCCGTGCATACGGACGTCGGCGATCGCACCGTCGCAGGCAAGATCAACGGCGAACAGGTGCCACTGCGCACCGAGCTGAAAAACGGCGACGTCGTGGAAATTGTCTCCATGGCCGACTCGCACCCCAATCCCGCCTGGCTCGCCTTTGTGCGCACCGGCCGTGCCCGATCCAAGATTCGCCACTATCTCAAGACCATGGAGCTCACCGAGTCCGCGAGTCTGGGAGAAAAGCTGCTGACCCAAGCGGTGCGCGCAGAAGGCATGGAAAGCCTGCCCGACGACGCCTCGCAGGCCGGCATCTGGGAAAAACTGCTGCGCTTCACCGGCAGCCGCACCCGCTCCGAACTGATGACCGACATCGGCCTCGGCAAGCGTGTGGCCAGCATCGTCGCCAAGCGCATGGCACTGTTGATGTCGGAAGACGGCCAACGCCCTGACGCACTGCTGCTCACCCGCGAACGCTACAGCTCGCACGAAACGATCTCGCAAGGCGGCATCACGCTCGACGGCAGCGAAGGCGCATCGGTGCAATACGCACAATGCTGCCGCCCCGTGCCCGGCGACCCGATCACGGGTTACTTGGGTCGCGGCGAGGGCTTGATCGTGCACAACGTGCGCTGCGCAGTCGCACAAAAGCTACAGACCAAGGACGCTGATCGCTTCATCGCCGTGGACTGGGCGGAAGAGCCATCACGCCAATTCGAGACTGGCATCGTCGTCACGGTGACCAACGGCAAGGGCGTACTCGCCCGCGTCGCCGCAGAACTGGCCGACTCGGAAACCGACATCGTGCGCGTGGAGATGGAAGGCGAAGCGATGGAAGAAACCATCGACCTGCGCTTCCTGATTCAGGTGCGCGACCTGTCGCATCTCGAGGCGGTGCTGCGCAATCTGCGACGCACACCATCGGTCTTGCGCGTGCTACGGGGCATTCCACTCGTCAGCTGAGTCTGAGCACTCCACAAGCAAATCAAAAAAGCCTACGGTTGATTCGTAGGCTTTTTTTGTTTGTTTGGCATGGAGGTCGCTGACTGAAACCCCACCTACTATTTGGCAACCGGCTCGGGATAGCGAACGGCCAGAACCTCCAGGGTACGCACCCCGGCGGGCGTCATCAAAGTCACCTCGTCACCCACGCGCGCCTTGACGAGAGCCCGAGCCACCGGCGACACCCAACTGATCTGCTGCTGCGCATTGTCCGCCTCATCAATCCCCATGATGGTGACCGTGCGCTCCACGTCATCGAGGTCATCGACATAGGTCACAGTGGAGCCAAAGAACACCTGATCACTGCCAGAATGGATCGAGGCATCCACCACCTCGGCAATCTCCAGCCGCTTGGTGAGAAAACGAATCCGCCGATCAATCTCACGCAGCCGCTTCTTGCCGTAGATGTAGTCCCCGTTCTCGGATCGATCCCCGTTACTGGCAGCCCAGTGCACGATCTCGACCACCTTGGGACGCTCCACATCGATGAGCTCCATCAACTCATCACGCAAGCGCGTGTAGCCCTGCGGCGTCATGTAATTCTTGCTACCCGCAGGAATCCCCGCCGC
>CALMCS010000859.1 GCA_937862875.1 uncultured Comamonadaceae bacterium | reverse complement strand
CCCTGGAAATTGCGCATATGAAAATGCCTGCTCATCCCAAGCCACTCACGCTCGGAAGTCGAAACAAACAATAAACGAATAGTAATCGATAGGAATTAACGAATACAATCCGGAACGCATACAAACCCCACCAGCTGGTACGGAATTAAAGTGAATTAACTTTTGAGGTTTGAGCCCGTTCGACGATCGACCCCACCTGAAACACGGCCTTGATACCGCAAAGGGGCCAGCTCAGTGAGCTTCGATGGGGAAGCTCACTGCACCATTTGCCATGCCGAGGGCGCCAAGTGCCTGATTGCGCAGCTTGGGCTCAGTAATCAAACGCCTTCTGAATCGCCGCCCGGTCCACCGCCCCGCCCTGCAGCATCAGCGTGAGCAAAATCTTGGACTTCTGCGGATTCAGGTCGCCCGCCATGATCGCGCCCGCGTCGAAGGTGGTCTTGCCGCCGCCGTCGAAGCCATAGAGCGGGTACGTGCGCCCGTTCGGCACGCGGCTGGCGATCACCACGGGAACGCCTTTCGAGAGCGCGTATTTCACGGCTTCGAACATCGAGATATTCATGTTCCCCATGCCCACCGCCTGCACGACGATGCCCTTGGTGCCGTTGTCCACGGCGTAGCGGATGAAGCTGCCGTCCGCGCCCGCGTACATCGGGAAGATGTGCACCGTGGGGAAGGTCTCTGCGGTGAGCGGGATGTGCATGCGGCGCAGCGGGCTGCGCGAGAACACCACCTTGTCATCCCAGACCTCGCCGAGCCAACCGTAGTTGCCACCCTGGAAGGTTTCCACGGCCGCGGTGTGCATCTTGGTGACGCTGCGGGCCGCGTTGATTTCGTTGTTCATCGCCACCATCACGCCCTTGTCACGCGCCTCGGGCGTGACGGCGATGCGGATCGCGTTGAGCAGGTTGCGCGGGCCATCAAAGTCGGGGGACGAGGCGTTGCGCTGCGCGCCGATCAACACCACGGGCTTGGACGATTTCACGGTCAGGTCGAGCCAGTACGCGGTCTCTTCCATGGTGTCCGTGCCCTGCGCCACCACCACCCCCGCCACGTCGGGGCGCGCGAGGGTTTGCTCGACCGTCTTGGTCAGCCGCGCCCACCAATCGTTGGTGATGTAGTTGGCGCTCATCTTCGAGAAATTGTTCACCTCGATGCGCGCGTATTTGGACGCATCGGGCACGCTTTGCATCAGGTCATCGCCCGAGATCGCGGGCACGACGCCCTTGGTCACCGGATCGACCTTCATCGCAATCGTGCCGCCGGTCGCGATGAACACCACCACGGGCTTTTCCGCCACGGGGGCTTGCGCCGGGGTCTGCGCCTGCGCCGCAGGTGCCGCCATCACCATCGTCACCGCCATGGCGCATCCCGCGCCCAGCCCGCTACCAAACCCCACACGCTTCAACCAAGCTTGGATAAATCCCGACATCTTGCTTGTCTCCTCTTGTGATTGCTGTTGTTCAAGTCGTTGTGTTTCAAGAGCATCACGCGCTGCATTCCCAGCGCGCGATCCGGCCAGTATGCGAAAGACGATCGCCTTTGACAATCCAATCAGCCATTCACATTCGCTGCGGCGCAACAACACATCACAGCGCCAGCAAGCCTTCCACCAGGTCCCTGCGCGCGAGCTTGCGGGTCGTGCCGTTGCCATTCCCGCTGCCGCGCTGCCAGTGATAGATGTCGTAGCCGTTGGAGTACAGCAGCGCGCCGTCCCCAAGCACCTCGAACTGGGCCACGTGGTTGGCGATTTCTTCGGGCGCGCTGTGGCGTCCCGACTGCGCGATCAGCTTCCACGAGGCCGGCACGAGATTGCCCGCGTATTCCGGATCGGTCTTGACCTTGGAGAGTTCGATGCGGCGGCCATGCAACCACAGCGAGCCCAGGTCCTGATCGAGCTCCGGCGTGCGCAGGCCGCCCGCCGAGCGCAGCGGCTCCTTGCCATACATCATCGAGAACAGGTTGAGGTAGCCAAACACCGCCTTGCCCAAGCGCAGCGGCATCAAAAACGCATCCTTGGCGGCACCGCCCGCCTTCTCATGCAACGGCTTGTCGGAGGGGCGGCGAATCGCGTAGATCACGCGGTCTTCGGAAATGCGCGGGGCGACAAAATCCCACTCCGCATCGTCCAGCAGACTGTCCATCTCGCCGGCC
The DNA here is from genome assembly GCA_937862875.1 of uncultured Comamonadaceae bacterium. Taxonomy (GTDB): domain Bacteria; phylum Pseudomonadota; class Gammaproteobacteria; order Burkholderiales; family Burkholderiaceae_C; genus Diaphorobacter_A. The sequence goes on along the minus strand of CALMCS010000859.1, from coordinate 5,841 downwards.
TTGTAATCCACCCAATGCACCGCCGAGTGGCCAAGCCCGACGACCGCGCCGGTATCCACATTGCGCGCCAGGCCCCAGGACTGGTAGACCACCGTCGCATCAGCGCCAGGCATGGCTGCGGGCGCGGCATCCACGCTGTCGCCATGCGTGATCGCGCCCTTCTGCGTTCCCTCTTCGTCATAGACCTCAAGATGCGCCGTGCCGTCGTTGCCCATCAGCGCGAGCACGATGTGCTGGGTTTTCGGCAGATAGCTCAGCCCCAGCACGGGCGTGTTCTGGCGATGGAAAAGCCGGATCTCGCGCTCTTCATCGAGGTAGTACTTGAACAGCCCCACCGTGCGCCCCACCGACAGCACGTAGTAGATGCAGCGCGGCTCCCCGGCCTTGCACACATGCAGAAACCGCGCCGGTGCCAGATTGCTAGCACCGCCGCCACGCCCCCACAGCGCAGGCCCGATGAGCCCCTTGCTGTCCTCGCGTTCTGCATATTTCCAGGAGGTGGTGCGCTGCCGATCCGCCTCGCGCTGAAGCATCTCCTTGGCGAAGGAGGAATAGATCTGAGTGGACTGGCCGTCGGTGTCGTGCAACCACAGGTCACCTCCGGCGATCACGAGATATTGCTGGTTCAAAAACATGCTCCCTCGATTGAATCCACAAAGCCAGCCTGCACCGACCACGGGTGGACCGTGGTGCATGGGTTGAAAACTTTTGCTATCAGGTGCAAATATGGAATTGTTGATTTATATCCCAAGTTGCGCAAAGGCGCGATGGCTGCGAACGCGTTGACTCTTGGGGAAAACCGCGCTGCTTCGCAGAAAAACGCGAATGCTCGTCCTCGACGGCTCAAAAGAGCGTGCAAAAAACATTTGGTTAATTTAATTAACAAATTAATTAACCACTTATTTATAGATGTAGTTGAAATCGCTATTAGACTATTGATAGCGCACCTCTATTAAACCCCAAGAAGCGGGTAGAGCTTGGATGGCGCAGGAGGGAGTGGGTCTGCAGCGCCACCAGCGTTCAGCAGATTTCCATCGTAGCGACGACAACCGTTTGCTTGCCAACTTTCTTCTCTGCTGAATGGAAAGCTCATGAGTTTCAAGAAAAACCGCGCGGCGCTGCTGATATCCAGCGCGTTTTCTGCATCGCTGCCCTTCATCGCCAACTCCGCCATGGCGGCTTGCGTCAGTACGGCCGTCAATCCGACCGGATCGATTCAATACGATTGCAACGGTCAAGATCCGTTCAGTCTGCCCTACAACAGCAACAGTCGCGTGGCGGTGTTCAATCGCTCCAACGCGGACCCTCTCGGGCCATTCGTTCCGGCCAGCGGCAGCGATGTCAGCATCACCAACACGGGCGCAATTGCTGCCGCGCTCAACGCCGGAGACACCACCGGTACTGCCATCTACCTGGATCAGGCAGCAGGCGGCAGTACGCAGATCACATCCTCTGCCCCGGTCAGCGGCAGCACGGGTGGCCTGGTCATCAATCACAGCAACAATGCGTTCGACGCCACCGTGACTGCGACTGCCCCCATCACGACTTCGCCCACTTCTGTAATAGGCGGGAAAACGGGCGGAATCGCGGTCACGCACATGGGCGCTGGCAATATCCATGTGAATTCCAACGCAGACATCACGGCGGCAGACCGAGGCATCGCGACCTTTCACATTGGCTCGGGCACGACGGATATTCACGTCAACTCGGGCACCATCAACAGCCCCAACCTCAACGGCGTGCATGTCGACAATGGCACCGACTACGCAGGCGCAAAGACCGGTAGCACGGGGCTGGTGACCATTGACATCGAGAGCCCCGCCGTCATCAGCGCCAAGAACAATGCCGTTTTTGCCAACGTGGCCAGTGCCGCCAACGTGGTTGTGAACAACAAGGGGCAGCTCACTTCGGGTTCTACTGCGACCACCGCCGTTGTCAACCTGAGCGGCAATCTGACCCACAAGGGCAGCGCTTCCGAGCGCCTGGTACTGAACAACACCGGAACCATCACCGTCAAGGCCGGCACCCCGGCCAATGCAGTTGCTGTGGCGAGTGCTGGATTGGATCTGGTCAACGACGGCACGATCACTGGCAATATTCGCACCTCTCCGGGAGTCCCCAGCGACACCTCCGATCGCGAGATCAGCGACACCATCACCCTGCGCGCCGGCACCGTCACCGGCGCTGTCATGCTGGGTGCCGGAGACGATACGGCCCACTGGAGTGGCGGCACCTACACAGGCAACTTTCAAATGGGTATCGGCAGCGACACGTTCACCGTGAGCACCGCCAACCTGGCCAACACCAAAGCCATTCTCGATGGCGGCGATGACTACAGCAGCGCCGACGGAATGATCGACCAGTTGAACATCAACGGCGTCTCTGCCGCGTTGACCGGCGCGAATCTGCGCAACTGGGAAATCGTCGCCATCAATGGCTCGCAGCTCTCGTTCGTCGACAACGCGCTGACCACCGGCGCAGATCCCAACACCGGGCTGTCGATCACCAACAGCGGCCAACTCAACATGGCCAGCGCCTTCCAACTCACCGGCAACATGACCGTGGCGGCTGGCAGCACTGCCAAAGGCACCGGCGCGGGAGCGGGACAGTTCGCAGTCAGTGCCAATGTGAACAACGCGGGTGCGATCTCGCTTGCCGACGGGGCCGTAGGCGATGTGTTCACCGCCACCACCAGCTACGTTGCCAACGGCGGCACGCTGGCGCTGGATGTGAACGCCACCGCTTCATCGGCCGACACATTGGCCGCGGGCGCGGTCACCCTTGGCGGGACACCCACTGCATTGCAAATCACGCCACAGGGCACCGGAAGCGCCACGCAAGGCAACGGAATTCTCGTGGTGAAAGTGACGGGAGGCGCAGCCACCTCAGCCGCCGGCGCATTCACGATGGACCCCTTCACGCTGAATAACTTTCAATACCAGTTGGTGCGCAACGACGCGGATGGCAATTGGTATCTGCAATCGAAAGAGGTGCCGGTCACACCACCGCCACCACCACCGCCGCCTCCTCCTCCTCCACCTCCACCGCCTTCCTCTGGCCCAGACCCTGTCCCCGTCCCAGCCACCGGTCTGGAAGCCCTCGGACTCGCGTCTGGCGGGATTCTGGGAATGCTCGCCTACCTGACGCGCCGACGCAAAGAGCGTGAAGTAGGCAAGGGGAAGCGAACCAAGACGTAGAGCCGAGCCCCTGAGCGCTGAGACGTGAATGCAAAGCCAGATCCGCCGATCTGGCTTTTGCATTTCCGACCTCCGCTGCTCTCGGTTCAACACATGAAGATGAGCAATAAACAGCCGTCATTCGCAGATTTCAAAACTTTTATTCACAAAGCGAATAAAAACGGTTCGTATTTGCAATATGATCTGCGCCTTGTAAGTCCGATCCGCATAACTAAAACATCTCAGAGTGCACAGCACGGGCTCCCGTTCGTTACCTAGTCCCTCTGGAGTGTTTTCATGCAATCGAGCCCATCGATAGGCCTTCGCGCGCCTCATCGTTTTCTTCTGAACGCCATCACCCTCGCCGCCTTGAGCGCCACCGGGGTCGCATCGGCCCAATCTCAGCCGCAGACTGCCCAACGCGCTGTCGAGCTGTCCGAAGTCGTGGTGTCCGCTTCGGGCTTCGAGCAGGAGCTCAAACAGGCCCCCGCCAGCATCACCGTGATCACGCGGGACGAGTTGGCCAACAAGCGCACCAATAGCCTCTCGGAAGCCTTGGCCGATGTCGAAGGCGTGGACGTGGGCGACTCCGCGGGCAAGACCGGCGGGATGAACATCAGCATTCGCGGCATGCCCAGCGACTACACCCTCGTGTTGATCGATGGCCGTCGCCAGAACGCTGCGGGCAGCGTGACGCCGAATGGGTTTGGCGAGACCTCCACCAGCTTCCTGCCACCCGTTTCCGCCATCGAACGCATCGAGGTGATTCGCGGGCCCATGTCGACTCTGTATGGCTCGGACGCCATGGGCGGGGTCATCAACATCATCACCCGCAAGGTTGGCAAGGCGTGGACCGGATCCGTCAACGTGAATGGCACGTTGCAATCCGAGAGCGATCGCGGCGACAACTACGGTGCCAACTTCTATCTGTCCGGCCCGATCAAGCAGGACGTGCTGGGCTTGACGCTGCGCGGCAGCACCTTCAACCGCGAGGCGTCTGCGCTGGCGCCGACCGGCGACGCGGGTAACTCCACCATCAGCACGCGGGGGCCGAGCCCGGTCAAGGGCGATGTGCAGACCATGGCGGGCCGCATCACCCTGGTGCCCGCGAAAGACCATGAGCTGTATCTCGATCTTGATTCCGCGCGCCAGACCTATGACAACCGCAGCGGCCAGCTCGGTACTCTCGGCATCCAGGGCTATAGCCCGGAGATGAAGTTCAACCGCGAGCAGGCCGTGCTCGCCTACAACGCCAAGTTCGACTTTGGGCGTGTTGAAACCGCATTGACGCGCAACACCACCGAGACCATCGGCCGCACCATTCCAAGTGGCACACCCGGCAAGGCACCGGGCAGCATGCGCGCGCTCGAGGCGACCAACACGATTTTCGATGCCAAGCTGATCACCGCCGTCGGCGATCAGCATCTGCTCTCGCTGGGCACGCAGTACTGGGACGCCAAGATGGTGGACGGTGTCGCACCCGCACCTTACACGCACAAGCAATGGGCCGTGTTCGGAGAAGACGAATGGCAGATCCTGCCTAACACCGCGCTCACACTAGGTGCGCGCTACGACCATCACAACCGCTTTGGCGGCAATTTCAGCCCCCGCGCCTACGCGGTCTGGAACGCCACCGATCAGTGGACCGTCAAGGGCGGCGTGAGCCGCGGCTTCAAGACGCCGCGCCTCGACCAACTGGCCGACGGCATCACGGGCTTTACCGGCCAGGGCACGCGCCCGGTGATTGGCACGCCATCGCTCAAGCCCGAGACCAGCACCTCGTTCGAATTGGGTACGGTCTACGAGGCCGCGAAGAACACCTCGTTCGGCGGTACGCTGTTCATGAACAAATTCAAGGACAAGATCGCCACCGGCGACGGCTTGCTCAACTGCAGCTGGGGCGCACAACCCAATCGTCCTGGCTGCGTGGACTACGGCAACTGGCCCGCGGTGGACACCTACGCGCAATCGGTCAACGTGGACCGCGCCGAGACCAAGGGCTTCGAGGCCTTCGCACGCTATCCGCTCACCAGCAACGTGAATGCGCACCTGAACTACACGTTCACGCGCAGCATACAAAAGAGCGGCGAGGCCGCCGGCCAGCCACTGCACAACACGCCCAAGCACATGTTCAACGCCAAGCTCGATTGGAGCGTGTCGCAGCAACTGAACGCCTGGGTGCGCGGCGAATACCGCAGCGACCGCTTCCGCGACGACGCCGTGGCGCGCGCGCAGTTGGGCAACTACAAGTCGTATGCGCAGTTCCACATCGGTGGCAACTACAAGCTGAACAAGCAGGTCACGTTCAGCGCAGCGATCTACAACCTGTTCGACAAGGACTTCCTGAAATACGCCAGCTACCAAAATGCGGCGGGCGCCAAGACCTATACCGGCCTGTACAACAACATGCAAGAAGGTCGTCGCCTGTGGATTTCCGCGAACGTCGAGTTCTGAGAATACGGGTCCATTGATAAAAAGGATTCATCACGGATTTTCGGGGCCTGAACGAACTGTCTGACGAACTTATTTGCTGTACTTTGTTTGGCAGTTTTCGTTTTGAGATGACGATATGGGGCCCTATGCGTTGTTGCGATGCCTTCCCGTACTGGAGTACTGTGCGCGGCATCGACGCCTAGCCTAGGACCCTATCTCGTCATTCAGGGGC
>CALMCS010000858.1 GCA_937862875.1 uncultured Comamonadaceae bacterium | reverse complement strand
TCATTTCATATAACATTGAGAACAATTCGCATTTATTAACCCCCTTCCCCGCCCCTCCGGGCCGGAGGCTTCCGTTGTCCGCCATCGAGCCCGCACTCTGTCAGCAGGTTGAAGTTCTCTACGTGGCGCACCACGGGTGGCTTCACGGCTGGTTGCGTCGGCGGCTTGGGGATTCGTTCATGGCGGCGGATTTGGCGCAGGACACGTTCATGCGGGTGCTGGTCAAGGACGTGCCTCCCGTGATTCGCGAGCCGCGTGCGTTGCTGACGACCATTGCGCAGGGCCTGGTGCTCAATATGCGCCGACACCAGCGCATCGAGGCGGCTTATTTGGAGGCCTTGGCTCTGATGCCGCAACCGTTGGCCCCCTCACCCGAGGAACAGGCGATTTTGATCGAGACTTTGGTGCAGATCGACGGCTTGCTCGATGGGCTGCCGCTGCGCATTCGGCAGGCGTTTCTGTACTCGCAACTCGATGGCCTGCGGCACGGGGAAATTGCCGAGCGACTGGGCTTGTCCGTCCCCACCGTCAAGCGCTATATCGCCAAGGCGCTGGAGCAGTGCTGCTTTGCCTGATTCGACGCTTTCCCCCGAGGTGCGCAGGCAGGCCGTGCACTGGCTGGTGGAGATGCAATCGGACGATGTGAGCGATGACACGCGTGCGCGTTTGCAGCAATGGTTGCAAATCGATCCCGCGCACCGGCAGGCGTGGCAGAGCATTGCGGCGTTTTCCAGCAAACTGCAAAGCCTCTCGTCGCCATTGGCGCATGCCACGCTGGCGGCGCCTTCTGCACAGCCACAACGGCGTCATGTTCTCAAAGGTCTCGGCGTGGTCTTGCTCACCGGTGGTGTGGTGTGGACCGTGGCCGATCGCATGGCGTGGCGTGCCTGGGTGGCGGACCACCGCACCGGTGTGGGCGAGCGCGCCTCGCTCACGCTGCCCGATGGGACCTTGGTGGAACTCAACACCGGCACCTCCATCAACGTGCGGTTTTCTGGCACGGAGCGGCTGTTGCGCGTCATGACCGGCGAAGTGTTGGTGACCACGGCGCAAGATCCAGAACTGGCGAGCACCGGTGTCGCCCGCCCATTTTTTGTGCAAACCGAGCTGGGCCGCATTCGCCCGATGGGGACGCGCTTTGCGGTGCGATGGGTCGATGCAGACAGCGCTCAGGTTGCCGTGTTCGAGGGAGCGGTGGAGATTGCGCCAAGCCATGCGGCCTCGCCCCCGCGCACTCTGAACGCGGGGCAGCAGACACGCTTTACAGAGCGCAGCGTCGACACCATAGAACCGGCAGATGAGCAGTCGACGGCGTGGACCGAAGGCATGATCGTGGCGCAGAACATGCCACTCGCCGCCTTTGTCGCCGAGTTGGCGCGGTACCGACCGGGGCGCTTGGTGTGCGATCCGGCCGTGGCGCAGCTCAAGGTGAGCGGCACGTATCCGCTGGCTGACACGGACCGGATTCTGTCGATGCTCGCGGCCACGCAGCCGCTGGAGGTGCGCTACCTCACGCGTTATTGGGTCACGCTGAAGCCGCGTGCTTAGCCCATCGGCATTCATCGCGCGTTACAAAAAATTACGTTCCGCGATTGATCCGTTTTGATGTCTGAAGGGGCAATGGAGGTGAGACCCAAATTGTCGACTTCCCATTTTCCGCACAACCCTCAGCACCAACGCACCATGGACCGCTTCTCAACTTCCGGCCGCTCTTCCCACGCGATTCTGGCGTGCATGCGTCGCACCACCATCGCCTGCGCCGTGACCAGGGCCTTGCTGCCGCTGGCCGCAGTGGGAGCCCTTGTTATTGGACCCTCGATGGCGTTTGCGCAGACGGCCGAGGCCTCCAAGGAGTTTCGTATTCCGCCTGGCAGCCTCACTACTGCTCTCACCCGCTTTGGCCGCGATGCAGGCATCCTCCTGTCGTTCTCCACCGAGCAGACCGACGGCAAGCAAAGCAAGGGCCTGAGCGGCACCTATACGGTGATGGAGGCCCTGCGCGCGCTGCTGTCCGAGAGCGACATGGACGTGACGCAGCAGGCCGGTGGCTACGTGATTCGCAGTCGCGCCTCGGCGGATCAGGCCACACCAGAAACAAAGGCCGCAGCTGCTTCAGAAGCCAGTGCCGAGCTGCTCCCGCAAGTCGTGGTCACCGCCCAGTTGCCGCGCCTCTATGAAACGCCCGACGTCAACGCCGGAGCGCTGGGTGTGCGCGACATGCAGGACTTGCCGTTTTCGATTGGTTCGTACACCACGGACCTGGTGGAGAGCACGCGTGCACGCACGGCGCTGGATGTGCTCAAGAACGACCCGTCGGTGAGCCCAGTCTCGTACGGCGGCTCGTTCAACGGAGTGGCCGTGCGCGGCTTCTCGGCCAACACCTTCAACAACGTGCGGCGCGATGGGCTGCTGGCGAATGTCTATGCCGACGTGCCGCTCGAAAACAAGGAGCGCATCGACGTGCTCAAGGGCGTCTCCGGTTTTCTGTATGGCGTGGGGGACCCGAGCGGTCTGGTGAACTACGTCGTCAAGCGCCCGACCCGCGACCCGCTGCTCAGCGTGACGGGCGAGGTGCGCACGCAAGGCGGCTACTACACCAGCGTCGATGCGGGTGGGCCGATCGGCGATGGACAGGTCGGTTACCGCATCAACGCCGCGAAGGAAAAAGTGGGCGATTTCACGCACCCGGGCGATCTCGACCGCAACTTTCTGAGCGGCGCGCTGGACGTCAAGCTCAACCGCGACGCGATGCTGCAACTCGACTTCGACTACCAGGAAAAATCACAGTCGGCGAACGCCAATCTGGGCCCGCGCGCCGATGGCACGCTGATCCCCGCATCCAGCGTGAACCCGCGCACCCTCATCGGCCAGCCCTGGGCGCGCTACAAATCCAAGACGTGGAACGTGGCCGCGCGTCTCGACTACGCACTGAACTCCGATTGGATGCTCACCACCCAGCTCGGCTACGGTTCGACCTTCCGCAACGCGCTGTTCAACAACGTCAATCGCGTGGCCGCCAACGGCGATGTGCTGAGCGGCGGAGTCTCGTACGAAGGCGAGGAATACAGCGTGGCGTCGGGCCAGATGTTTGCCACCGGAAAGCTCGATCTGGGCGGTTTCAAGCACGACATTGTGGGTGGCTACAGCTATTCAAAAATGGACTATCCGGAAGGCCCGTACACGCGTCTTGCGGATGTGGTGGGCAACATCTACCACCCCATCAGCGTGCCCAATCCGGGCCTGCCACATGACACCAATTTGCCTACGGCGCACTCGATCCAACACAGCGCCTTTTTGAGCGATACCGTCGCCCTCACCGAGCAATGGTCGGTGCTGCTGGGCGCACGCTACATCGACTACGTGAACGACAAGCCGCGCGACTACCCCGACAGCGGCGTGCGCCTGAAATACGCTACAACCACCACAGTCCCCACCGCCAGCCTGCTGTTCAAACCGTGGAGCCACACCACCTTCTACGCCACCTACACCAAGGGTTTCGAGCAGGGAGCCTACGCTCCCAGCTGGGCCAACAATCCGTATGCGCGGCTCGACCCCATCACCAGTCGCCAGTACGAGGTGGGGGTGAAGTCGAACGCGGTCCAGGGCCTGCTGCTGACGGCGTCGGTGTTTGACATCGACAAGCCGTTGCAGGCGGTGAGCTCGATCGACAATGTTTTCAAAACCCAGGGCCGCCAGCGCCATCGCGGTGTCGAGTTCTCGGCCAATGGCCAGATCACCAGTCGCCTGAGCGGCATTCTGGGTGTGGCGTGGCTCGATGCCAAGCAGCACGCAACGGGCGACCCAACGGTGGATGGCAAGCGCCCGGCCAACGTGGCCCGGTTCCAGGCCAATGCGTTCCTCGACTATCGCCTGCAAAGCGTGCCGGGCCTGTCGGTCAACGGTGGTTATTACTTCATGGGCAACCGCCCTCTCACGGGCAACGATCAGATCATGGTGGGCAGTTATGGCCGGTGGGATCTAGGTGCCGCGTACGCCGTGAACCTGTTCGGAAAGCCCAGCGTAGCGCGGCTGGCTGTGCAGAACGTCGCCAACAAACGCTACTGGGAATCGGTTGTCTACGGCACGGTGGGCATGGCCCAGCCGCGCACGGTACGACTGTCGTTGACCACCCAATTCTGAGGAGCTTTGTATGAAACATATTCTGTCGAAGAGTGGCGTGGCTGCTCTGCTTTTGGTGGGTGCTGGCGTGACCTTGCCAGTGCAGGCGCATGGCGTGTGGGTTGCGCAGCGGGCCGGAGAATGGGCACTCGTTCTGGGGGAAAGCGGCGCGGACGACGAGTACCGGCCCGATGCTGTCAAGCAGGTGATCGGGCACACACAAGACGGCACGGCCCGCGAGGTCACGGTGCGCGCCCGCGAGCGCAATGTGGCCCTCGACGTGCCCAAGGACGTGACCACGCTGGGCGCGAGTTTTGAAGACGGTTTCTGGAGCGAAACCCCGCAGGGAAAATGGGTCTCAGGCCCGCGCAGCAAAGTCCCAGATGCGAAAAAAGTAGGCTACTACATGATGTTCACGCGCACCGTCATGGCTGCGGGCGAGCAGCGCGCAAAGGCACTCGGACAGCCGCTTGAAATCGTGCCGCAAAGTGATCCCATGAAGCTCCACAAGGGTGCGAAGCTGCGCGTGCGCGTTCAATTCGAAGGCGCTCCGCTCGCGGGTGCATCGCTCATCAGCGACTACCTCAACGACAGCAAGGGCCGCAAGCTGAAGACCGATGCACAAGGCTATGCCGAGGTGACGATTCGCAGCAGCGGCCTCAACGTCATCAAGGCCTCGCACGCGGTGGCGCGCAAGGACCGCACCGAGGCAGACGAAGACGGCTACGCCGCGACCCTCGCGTTTGCGCTGCCCCACAGTGACGACTGATCGCAGATGACCACCGTTCGCCCTGCCTTGGTGTGGGCGCACCGCTGGATCGGTCTGGCCATCGGCGGATTTCTACTGATGTCCGGCCTGACGGGGAGCCTGCTGAGCTGGAACGAAGCGCTGGATGCAGCGCTCTACCCGGCCCTGCGCGCCACGGCTGCTGCAGGAACGCCGCGGCTCGATCCACTGGTGCTGCGCGAGCGACTGCAGCAGCAATATCCGACGCTCGTATTCAATGCCGTCGATCTGCGAGTGCGTGAGGGGAAGGCGGCTCTGTTCAACGTGTCTCCGGCCCACTCTGCATCCCACCCTGCGCCCACGTTCGATCAAATCTTTGTGAACCCGTTCACCGGCGAAGTGCAAGGCACTCGCATGTGGGGAGACATCTCGCAGGGCATGAAGAACCTCATGCCATTTATCCACAGCGTGCACTTCTCGTTGGCGCTGGGCAGCGTAGGCACGGCGGTGCTCGGCGTGGTGGGGTTGTTGTGGACGCTGCAATGCTTTGTCGGGATCGCGCTGACGTTCCCCCCACGCTCGAACAAGAAGCCCTGGGCCGCACGCTGGTGGCCCGCCTGGAGGCTGCGCTGGCAAGGCAGCAGCGCCTACAAGCGCAGTTTTGATCTGCACCGCGCGGGTGGTCTGTGGGCCTGGCTGATGCTGTTGGTGATCGCGTGGGGCAGCGTGTATCTCACCTTGCCTGCGGTCTTCAATCGCGTCATGCAAACGGGGCTGGCGCACCAGCAGCAAATCGGGCGCGCAGCTCCGTCGGACAAGGGGATCATGATGGCTTGGCCGCAAGCACGAGACACTGGTCGAGCGCTCATGCAATCCGAGGCGGATTCACGTGGTTTTCAAATCCTCGAAGAAACCAAAATTGCCTACGACGGCTCGCGTGGAGCGTACACGTACACCGTGCGCAGTGATCGCGATGTGCGCGATCGCACGGGCCAGACGACAGTGACTTTCGATGCGCGCAGCGGTCAATTGCTGAACGTCTGGCTGCCGACAGGAGCCGCGAGTGGCGACACGGTTCAGGTCTGGATCACCGCGATGCACATGTCCGCGCTGGGTGGTTGGTGGTACAAGGTGTTCGACAGTGTGATGGGACTCGCCGTGTGCGTTCTCAGCGCGACCGGCGCGCTGATGTGGTGGAAGAAGCGCGCGGCTCGCCGGCGCTCTGGACGGACAGGGTGAACCGCTTCCGGTTCACCCGCGCCCATCAGTCTTCCTTCATCCCGGTGGCCTTCACCACCTCGCCCAGCCGCGTACGCTCCTCATCCACAAACTTCCCAAACGAAGCACGTGTGCCGCCGATCGGCTCGATACCCATACCCCGGAGGCGTTCGATGGTCTTGGGATCCTTCATGGCCTTGTCGATCGCGGCGGCCATCTTGTCCATGATTTCTGGGGAGGTGCCTGCAGGTGCATGAACACCGGCCCAGTGTGCGATCTTGATTTCGCCAAAGCCTTGTTCAACCGCAGTGGGCAGATCGGGATAGGCCGAGATGCGCTGTGTCCAGGTGGTGGCCAGTGCCCGGAGCTTGCCGCTCTTCAGATACGGCAGCACCACGATGCTGGCTTCGGACGTGGCTTCGATCTGGTTGCCGAGTACGGCGGTGACGGATTCGGAGCCGCTCTTATAGGGCACGAGGTCCAGCTTTGCACCGTATTTGGAGACCAGCAGGCCTTCCACAAAATGCGGCGTGCTGCCGTTGCCGGCGGTACCAAAGTGCAGGCCCGCGCCGGTCTTGGATTTGGCGACGAAATCCTTCAGGTCCTTGTACGGCGAGTTGGCCGGAACAATGATCACCGAAGGGGCGAGTCCGATCATCGCCACAGGGGTGAGGTCGCTGTCCTTGTACGACACCTTGCGGATCATGCTGTTGGAGATCACGCCGGCCGCGCTGACGAGGAAGGTGTAGCCGTCGGGTGCGGACTTGGCGACCACGTCGGTGCCGAGCACCGCGCCCGCGCCGGGCTTGTTATCCACAATGATGCTCTGTCCCAGCGCCTTGGACGCGCCTTCGGCGGCAGCGCGCGCCAGCAGGTCGTTGGCGCCGCCGGCCGAGAACGGCACGACAAAGCGGATGGGGTGACTCGGCCATGCGTCTGCGGCCTGGACGTTGCCTGCGAGTGTGGCGATGCAGGCGGTGGCGATGGCGCTCGCCATGAGGCTGCGACGGCGGCGGCGGGTGGCGGTGCGTGCCGTGGTGCGTGTGGTGTTCAACATGTTGTGTTTTGAAATAGGTTGAAAGGACGGATACCGTCGCAAATCATGTGCCAATTTCGCTGCACGCACCAGTGAGCAGCCGTGTAGAAGCTGCAAGTGATTGTTTTCAAGCAGGAATCTACGGGAAAGATATGCGTAGTTCGTGCGCAATCAAAGGAAATGGACCGCCGCTGCGAGTGCGTGGTTGCGGTCTCTATTTCCCATGTGAAACAGGGATTTCAAGTCTGAAATCCCTGTGGATAACTCGCCGTCGGCAGGGGCCGATCAGCGATCAGCGGTTGGCGGCCTTGGCGCGGCGTGCGCGCACGGCCTGAGCCAGTTGCTCCAGCACCGGCACGGTCTGCGCGAAGCTGATGCAGGCGTCGGTCACCGACACGCCGTGCTTGAGTTCCTGGCCGGCAACGATGTCCTGACGGCCTTCTTCGAGGTGGCTCTCGATCATCAGGCCCATGATGCGGTGGTCGCCTGCGGCCACTTGGTTGGCCACGTCTTCGGCGACGGTGATCTGGCGTGCGTGCTGCTTGCTGCTGTTGGCGTGCGACAGGTCGATCATCACCTGCTCGCGCAGGCCCGATTTCTTGAGCAGTTCACAGGTCGCGTTCACGTCTTCGGCGCTGTAGTTGGGCTGCTTGCCGCCGCGCAGGATCACGTGGCAATCGTCGTTGCCGCGGGTTTCGAAAATCGCGGACTGGCCCATCTTGGTCATGCCCATGAAGGCGTGCGATGCCTGTGCGGCCAGGATCGCGTCGGAGGCCACTTTGACGCCGCCATCGGTGCCGTTCTTGAAGCCCACGGGGCATGACAGACCGCTGGCCAATTGGCGATGGCTCTGGCTCTCTGTCGTGCGGGCACCGATCGCGCCCCAGCTCACCAGGTCGCTGATGAATTGTGGCGAGAGCAGGTCGAGGAATTCGGTCGCCACGGGCAGACCGATTTCGAGAATGTCGAGCAGCAAGGCGCGCGCCATTTGCACACCGTCGTTGATGGCGAAGCTGTCATCCATGCGCGGATCGTTGATGTAGCCCTTCCAGCCCACCGTGGTGCGTGGCTTTTCGAAATACACACGCATGACCACCAGCAGGTCCTCGGACAGCGCCTCGGCCTGTTTCTTCAACTTGCAGGCGTACTCGATGGCTTGATCGTGATCGTGGATCGAGCAGGGGCCGACCACGATCACCAGGCGGTCGTCCTGGCCGTGCAGCACCTTGGAGATCGCCGCGCGGCTGGACTCCACTACGTCGGACGCCTGTTGGGGCGTGGGGAGCCACTCCTGCAGCAGTGCCGGCGTGATGAGCGGGCGCACGGCCTTGATGCGCAGGTCATCGATGCGGGTGGTGTCGAGGGTGGATGCCGAAGGCTTGTGAGCGGGTGTCGTTGCGTGGGTCATGGTGCCCCATTGTCCCGCAATGGGGAGCGGTGACGGGTTTCGGGGATTTTTTGCACGCGTTCGCCGCATTGTCATAACTGATACGAATGGAAGCGCGTTGTTTCCAAACGTCCTTGCGCCAACCCAAGGTGGCTGGGTGTGCCGGATGAAACCATGCACGGGCCCCATCGCGCTGCCCCGTGCAGCCCGGCAAACACACCCCACACGGTTGACGAGGAGAGGGAGCCCACATGACGATCCACATTGCGCCCGAGGATTTGACGACGCCGCCACCGCCGCCGGCGCCCCCCAGCGATCACTCGTTCCTGCTCGGTCAGGGCGTGGCCTGTTCGAAACGGCCCGAGGCCATGGATGCCCTGCGCTGCATTGACCCGCTGCTGGGCGCGATCACCCTGGAGGGAGAGGCGGATGTCGATTTCGCCCTGCCCGGCGCGCTGCCGCTGGTCTGGCAGCGCCGCTATTCCAGCTACGTCAACGTGGAGCGCGGCGGCGAGTGTGGCGCCTTGGGCTACGGCTGGCGGCATCCGCTCGAGTGGCGATTGGAGGTCAGCGCCGATGCTTGTCTGGTGCACGATCTGCAGGGGCGAACGGTGGCGTTCGACGCGCTTGCGCCCGGGCAAAGTCGGTACAGCGCGAGCGAGGACCTGTGGTTGCTGCGCTCGCCCGCATGGGCAGGGCCGGAGGGCGGGTCCGCGCAGGCAGCGCGATGGGCGCACCTGCCGCGGGATCTTGTGCAACGCCCGCACGTGATTTTCATGGGTGACCGCACGGCTGATGTGTGCTGGGCCTTTGCGCCGGCGAATCGCAAGGGCTTGGAGGACGGCCGCGAGATCACGCCCGTGCACTGCTGGTTGCCGCAGGCCAGAATCGATCGCTGGGGCCGTACACAGCGTTTTCGCTACCGCCATATTCTGGGTCAGGATCGATTGGTGGAGGTGCGTGATGGACTCGGTCGGTGGTATCACATGCGCTACGAAAAGCTGCGCAAATCAAGGACTGAAGTGCCTCGTGGTTCGGATCCGTATTGGAGTCCAGACAGTGGCGTGCGATTGACCGCAATCGAGCGCATGGGCGATCCCGTGCAGCGCCTCGTGCGCTACGTCTACAACGCGCAGGGCGATCTGGTGGAGGTGCACAACCGCCACGGCGAATGCACACGCCGCTTCGCCTACGCGAACCATCTGATGGTGCTGCAACAGGAACGTGACGGCCCCGAGCACTCCTATCGCCACGAGCATTACGCGCCCGGCGCGCGCGTGGTGGAGCAGCGCAGCCAGCAAGGATTGCAGTGCGAATTCGGCTACGCGGTTCATGCCACGGCCCAGGACGTTTCGACCACCCGAACGGTGGTGACCGACAGCCTGCAGCGGCGCGAGGTGTTCGTGGGTCAGGGCCAGGCCGGTCTCGCGCGGTGCGTGGAACACATTCGGCGCGATGGCGGCAGCATGCAGTATCGCCATGATCTTCACGGGCGCTGTGTTGAGACGGTGGATCCGCTGGGCCGCACCACGCGCCGGGTGCTGAGCGACACGGGACTGCTGCAGCGCGTGGAGCATCCCGACGGCAGCAGTGAACATGTCGAGTGGAATACGAAAAGCGCGCTGCTGCAATCGACGACCGATGCGGAAGGCCGCAAGACGCGTTATCAATACGACCGGTGGCACCGCCTCGTGGCGACGCGATGGGCCGATGGCCGTGTGGAGCTGCGCGCCTATCCCGTGGTGTCGCCTGCGTCGATCAACGCGCATTTGCCCACGCGCATCACCAACCGGAATGGTCGCGTCGAACGCCTTGCGTATACCCGCGAGGGGTTGCTCAGAAAGCACCTCGATGCGTCGGGACACGGGACGGAATGGGAGTACACCGATACCGGTTGTGTGGCGCAGGAAATGAACGCGATCGGAGAGATCAAACGCTTTGAATACACAGCGCGCGGGCAGCTGGAATCCATACGCCATGGCGATGGAAAAATAGTGCGCTACACACATGATGCACGCGGTCGCATCACCCTTGTTCAGATGAATGGAAGTGGTGCGGCGCAGATCCCAAATGGCCGATCCGCGCTGGAGTTTCAGTACGACCTGTGGGGCCGAATCACGGCACGCACTCATGCGGGTGCGACGCAATATTTTGAGTATGACGCGGCGGGTCGAATGATCGCGTCGGTGAACGAAAACGGGGACCGTTCGGCGTTTTCATGGGATTCCATGGATAGGCTGATCAAGGCCACCGGGTACGACCAACGCGTGCAAAGCTACCGCTACAACCTTGCCGGAGAGATGACCGAGTGGGCCGACGGAAGCGAGAGCGAGCAAGAAAATTCGGCGCACGTCACACACCTGAAATGGAACGGAATAGGACAATTGCAGGCCCAGTTGTTACCCATTGAACCGAGTGAAATATCACAAGAGATCCGATACGTTTGGAGCAAGACCGGAGAGCTGCAATCGGCCCACGCGTGGCAACACAACGCAGGCGAAAAATCGCAAGCATCGCCGCTGAGCCAGGTCGAATTCAAGCGTGACCGATGGGGGCGCACCAAGGTTGAAACGCAGCGCCTGTTCGACGCAGAAACGGGAGCCATCGAGTTTGAATTCAGCCTTCGCCACCAACGGAATGCCGAGGGCCGCCGCACCTGCAGCGAAATGGATGCTGCCATCGGCGTCGTCAGCTATACGCTGAACGACAAGGGCTCGGTTCGCAGCGTGGCCTTGAATGGCCAGCCGCTCCTTCATTTCGAGCGCGACGCCTTGCAGCGCGAGACGCGGCGACATGTCATCAGCGCCGGGATGACCCGGTCCGTGCGCTGGGGCAGCAACGGTCGCTGGCAGCACATGCAATGGGAGGGGGCTTGCATGCCCGCTCTCGCCCCCGCGGTGATTGCGAACGCGCTCAGCCCCTGTCTGTACCACTACCACCGCTCTGGAGAGATGGCGGAGATTCACAGCAATCTGGGCGTCAGTCGCTTTGCACATGATGCGCATGGACGACTGATCGCGGCCCATACGCCGCAAGCGGGACTGCAGCGTTGGACCTTCGACCCGGCGGGCAATGTGCTGCCGCAGCCTTCGGCGGAAATGACGACCGCATGCGCCAGGGAAAGCGAGCCCGTGCCGCTGTATTCGGCGATGGATGCTGATGGCCAACGCCCGGAATCGCAACTCGCACACACCAGCCGCTGGACCGGTGGCCGCGTGCACTACTACACCAACGCGCACGACCACAGCGCCATGGGTCGCGATCGTCTGCAATACCGCTACGACAGCCGCGGCCGTCGCACCTGCGTATTGAACCTGGAGAACCACCACTCCACGCATCTGACATTCGATGCGAGCGGACAGCTCGCGCGAGTGCAAGGCATGGACGCTGACGGTCAGCCCTTCGACCACCACTACCGTTATGACCCGTTGGGCCGGCGCTTGGCGACGTACGCATTCAACGCGCTGGGTGAGAAGATCGGTGCGGAGTATTTTGGATGGGATGGCGAGCACCTGGTGCGCATCGAGCGCCACGCGGGAGCCGACCGCAACGGGCAACCGGAGTTGATTCACCACGTGTTGGAGGCCGGGACCGGCGTGCCGCTGGTGCAGCTCACCAGGGCCGCATCCACGGCCCTGGATGGCCGCAACGACGCCCACGTAGAGATCCGCCACTTCCTTACCGACCATCGCGGAACGCCGGTTGGCTTGCTCGATGACAAAGGAGCCGTTGTCTGGGCCGCGTTCTACGATCCACGGGGCAACGTCACCGCGGAACACAACCCCGAAAAGCACCACCAACCGATTCGATTCGGTGGTCTGCATTGGGATGAGCCATCGCGGCTGCACTACGGCAGGCAAGGCTACTGGGATGCCAGAACGGGGCTGGGCATCCGCCCGGAGTTCATCACCTCTGCCCACGCATGGAGCGTTGAGCGTGTGGGTGACCGGGCGCTATCCGAGAGAGTTCAGAAGCGCCGATACGCAGTGAACTGCTTGGACCAATATTTCGAGCTCAGCGAGTCGAGTCGCACCGTTCCGCCGGTGGATGGCGCATGCACAAAGCGCCCTTCGCCCACATAGATCCCGGCATGCGTGGGAGTGCCGCGGCCGAAGATCACCAGATCGCCGCTGCGCAATTGGCTGGCGGGAATGGCCTTGCCGAAATCGTCCAGCTGCGCCACGGTGCGCGGCGGCGCCACGCCGGCGCGGCTCTTGTAGACATATCCGATGAGTCCGCTGCAATCAAAGCCGCTGTCGGGCGTGTTGCCGCCGTAACGGTACGGCGTGCCGACCAGTCCCATCGCGTGGATGGCGATGTCATCGGCCTGTTCGGTCGAGAGGCGCGAAACACCCTGCCCTGCGGCGCTGGATGAGGACTTGGAGGGAGGTGTGGAGCCGCAGCCTGCGAGCAGTGCGGCGCAGGCACAGGTCAGGCTGATCAGGCAATGGGTAACTCGCATGGACCCCAAGGGTAGCAGCTGTGGGCGTCTGGCCCAAGCCTTTCCCATGCAGCGTGCAGGTTCGTGGCCTGCACGCTGTGGTGCGCTTCGGTGAAAGCACGGAGGTGTTTGGGCCTCCGTTCGGGTCTGGTGAGTCACGGCGTCTGGCGCATCTCGGGGGTATTGAGATGTGCCAGACCATTGCCAGGAAAACATGATTTACGCGGCGTCGGTCACCGCGGCCTTGTCGCTCTCGACGCGGCGTGCATTCAGTCGATTGGCGACACTCACGACCGCTTGGATGGACGCGGTGACGATGTTGTGGCTCATGCCCGCACCAAAGGTCGAACCGGCGGTGCCTTCCATCGCGGCCTCGATGATCGCGAGTGCCTGGGCGTTGGCACCGCTGCCGGTGGCACGCTCTTCGTAGTGGTCCACGCGCAATGGCAAGCCCAGGGCGTCGACTGCGGCGGCGATGGGACCGTTGCCCTGCCCTTGCAGCTTCTGGCGCTCGCCGCGGATGCTCACATCCATCTCGATGCTGCGGCCGTCGTCGGCCAACTTGTGACCGTGGCAGATGATGGCGTGATCGTCCTCGGGTGCGGCGAGGTAGGTCGCGTCGAAGAGCTCCCACAACGCGTCGCCGTTCATTTCGGAATCGCTGGAATCGGTGGCGCGCTGCACGACCGCGCTGAACTCGACCTGCATGCGGCGCGGCATCACCACGCCGTGTTCGCGCTCCATGAGGAACGAGATGCCGCCCTTGCCCGATTGGCTGTTCACGCGGATCACGCTGTCATACGTGCGGCCGAGGTCGGCGGGATCGATGGGCAAGTACGGCACTTCCCAGATGCCGTTCGGATCCTGCGCGGCGAAGCCTTTCTTGATGGCGTCCTGGTGCGAACCGGAGAACGCGGTGAACACGAGATCGCCGGCATACGGATGGCGCGGGTGAATCGGCAACGAGGTGCATTCCTCGGCAATGCGCGCCACGCCGGTGATGTCGGAGAAATCGAGCTCGGGGTTCACGCCCTGCGTGTACATGTTGAGCGCCACCGTCACGATGTCGACGTTGCCGCAGCGCTCGCCGTTGCCGAAGAGACAGCCTTCGACGCGGTCCGCACCGGCCATGATGGCAAATTCTGCGGCGGCCACGCCGGTGCCGCGGTCGTTGTGCGGGTGCACGGACAGCACGACATGCTCACGCGGCACGAGATGGCGGTGCATCCACTCGATCTGGTCGGCGAACACGTTGGCGGTGGCGTTCTCCACGGTGGTCGGCAAGTTGATGATGATCTTGCGATTCGGGCCCACGCCCCAGGCGTCGATGGCGGTCTGGCAAGCCTGCAACGACACTTCGAGCTCGGCGCTGCTGAAGGTCTCGGGCGAGTACTGCAAGGTCCACTCGGTCTCGGGCTGTGCGTCGGAGCGCATCTTGAAGTGCGACACATGGTGCTTCACCAACTGCATCACCTGCGGCACGTCCATGTTGAAGACGATCTTGCGCCATGCAGGAGCAACCGCGTTGTAGATGTGAACGATGGCGCGCTTGGCGCCCTTCACGGCTTCCACGGTGCGATCGATGAGGTCTTCACGCGACTGGGTCATCACCATGATGGTCACGTCATCGGGGATCAGGTCCTCGTCGATGAGGCGGCGCACAAAGTCGAAATCGGTCTGCGACGCAGCGGGAAAGCCCACCTCGATCTGCTTGAAGCCAATGCGCACGAGCTCGTGATAGAGCTTCATCTTGCGCTCGCCATTCATCGGTTCGAACAAGGCCTGATTGCCATCGCGCAAGTCGGTGGAGAGCCACACGGGTGCCTTGGTGATGGTGGTCGATGGCCAGGTGCGATCGGTCAAGGCGATCGGGGCAAAGGCTTGGTACTTCTTGGAAGTTTGGGTCAACATGTTCGGCTCCACATCAGCTGTGTGCTTGCTGCGCCTTGGCTTCTTGGTTGCGATGAAGAAGGCGCGGGCAATGCACGGGTCAATCGAAAAATAATTCGTTGACGTCCCCTGCCGTCCCTTACTGCGAATGAGTAAAGACGGGTGTGTGGGCCGGGGTCAGGGGGATGTCGGTGTTGCGGTGAGCGACTGAACTTTGGGTTTCAGTCTTCAGGCAACGGAGCGTGTGTTGTTGAACGCAAGCAGACCCCGGCCAAGCACTAGTAGGCTTAGCGATAGGGTGGATAGGAGCTGCTGGTTGCGTTGCATTGAACAAAAATAGTAGCACGGTTATTTCGATTCATGCAAATCGATTACCCCACGACCGTCGTGGGGCTTTGCCATATTCCGTGCTCGGGGCCTGGGCTCAGAGCGTGAAGATTTTTCCTGGATTGAGGATGTTCTTCGGATCGAGCGCCTGCTTGATCGCACGCATCATGTCGACCGATCCGGCGCCCGCTTCATCGACCAGAAATCCCATCTTGTGCACGCCGATGCCATGCTCTCCGGTGCAGGTGCCGCCGAGCTGCAAGGTGCGCTCGACGAGGCGGTGATTCAGCGCTTCGGCGGTGACGCGTTCCTGCGGAATGTTGGGGTCGATCAGGTAGCCGAAATGGAAGTTGCCATCGCCGACGTGGCCCACGAGAAAGTAGGGGATGCCGCTCTCGTCGGCTTCCTTGACGGAGTCGAGCAGGGCGTCCGCGAGTCGGCTGATCGGCACGCAGGTATCGGTGCTGATGGCACGGCAGCCGGGGCGCGATTGCACCGCCGCGAAATAGGCGTTGTGGCGCGCGGTCCAGAGGCGTGTGCGCTCTTCCGGCGTGGTGGCCCATTCGAACGCCTTGCCGCCATGTTCGGTGGCCAGCATCTGCACCGTTTCGGCCTGTTCCTTCACGCCGGAAGGCGAGCCGTGAAACTCCATCAACAGCATCGGTTCTTCGCGCAGCGAGAGCTTGCTGTGCGCGTTGACCATGCGCACCGAATTCACGTCGATCAACTCCACGCGCGCAATCGGCACGCCGAGCTGAATGGTTTGAATCACCGTCTGCACGGCGGCATCGATGCTCGGGAACGAGCAGATCGCGGCGCTCACTGCTTCGGGCAGTGGGTACAGGCGCACGGAGATTTCCGTGAAGATGCCGAGCGTGCCTTCGCTGCCGATCAAGAGGCGCGTGAGGTCGTAGCCTGCGGCGCTTTTCTTGGCGCGCGTGCCGGTGCGGATCACGTCGCCGTTGGCGGTGACCACCTCGAGTGCCAGCACGTTTTCGCGCATGGTGCCGTAGCGCACGGCATTGGTGCCGCTGGCGCGCGTGGCGGTCATGCCGCCGATGCTGGCGTCCGCTCCGGGATCGATCGGAAAGAACAGGCCCGTGTCCTTGATCGCCTCATTGAGCTGCTTGCGCGTGATGCCGGGCTGCACGGTGACGGTGAGGTCGTCCGCGTTGATCGACAGCACCTGGTTCATGCGACTCACATCGAGGCTGATGCCGCCCTGAATGGCCAGCAGATGGCCTTCGAGCGAAGAACCCGCGCCGTAGGGAATGATCGGGACGTTGTACTCGGATGCGAGCTTCACCACATCGGACACGTCCTGCGTGCTTTCGGCAAACACCACGGCCGAAGGGGGAGGGGCCTGCAGCGAGCCCTCGTCGCGCCCATGCTGTTCGCGCACGGCTTGCGAAGACGAGTACTGAGCCGCACCAAACCGCGCCTCCAACGCATCAAGAAACGCCTGCGGCACGGGGCGCAGTTGCACGTTGGGCAGCAGGTGGTTGGCATCGGTGGGCGCGTTCATGGGTTTTCTCCGGGCTGGGGGTCGTTCGATCGATCGTTCATTCGTTCAAGCGGTTTATTTTAGGAGTTCGTACGGGCTTGGGGAGAATAAAAAACGGCGCAACCGATCGCCCAAAAAAAGAACCCGTTCGCGCCCTGGAGTACAGCGTGAACGGGTTGCTTGCCAGCATCTCGGAACTAACATCTCTACCTGTGTTCCGTGACGTGGTATGGGGTTGTTGGATTTACTTGCGCGCAGCTTTGTTACCTCCAGAGCCGCGATGCATGTGGCGCTTGCGTTTCATTTCTTCGAGGGTGTCGGAAGGTTTTTTGCTGTTGCTGTTGCTGGTCGACGGTGCGGTGGTGGTTGCTGTGGTTGGTGAAGTGGTGGTTGTCGTCGGCGAGCCAGTGCGGGCCGGTGCGCTGTTGCTGGTGGTCCGGGCGGTCGGTGTGGGGAGCGTTTGGGCTTGAATGGCGGCTCCACCGACGGCGAGCGCGGCAAACAGCATGACACTGCGAGCGTCAAACCAGGCGGCAGGGTTGCGGCGATGCTTCGGCTGATTTGTTGTCATGACTTCGTACTCCAAAAACTGTTGAACACGGTGCTATTGCATCGCAGCCAGCGCTTGGAAGCCAGCACTTTTGCCCGCTGTTTCTCGCCTCCCCATTTGGGCCAAAGATGTAAAGCACAATGGAGAACTTGCGTAGACACTTTGGAGGAAACACCCATGGGTAACAGATTGACACAAATTGCCACGCGTACGGGCGACGATGGCACCACGGGTTTGGGCGACAACACGCGCGTTTCCAAAAGCAGCGGCCGTCCCCATGCGATGGGCGATGTGGATGAGCTGAACTCGCACATCGGACTGCTGCTCTGCGAGACGACGCTGCCGCAGGATGTGCGCGAGCTGCTGGGCGATGTGCAGCATCAGCTGTTCAATCTGGGTGGCGAGCTGTCGATTCCCGGGTATGAGTTGCTCAAGGACGAGGGACTCTTGCAGTTGGACAACGCGCTGGCGCATTACAACGAGCATCTGCCGCGGTTGCAGGAGTTCATCTTGCCGGCCGGCACGCGCGCGGCTTCGCAGGCGCATGTGTGTCGTACGGTGGCGCGGCGCGCCGAGCGGGCCGTTGTGGCGCTGCAGGAGAGCGAGAACATGCGGTCAGCCCCCCGCCAATATCTCAACCGCCTCTCCGATCTACTCTTTGTCCTAGCCCGAGTTCTCAACCGAGTAGACGGCGGCGACGACGTCTACTGGAAAAGCGAACGCCTCGCCCGCGCAGCAGCTGAAGAGTAATTTCTTCGTTGGGCTTGAACTGGCGTCCGTGACGAATGTGCTGCCTGCGCTTGGTTTGGCAGTCTTCGTTTTGAGATGACGATATAGGGCGCCATGCGTTGTTGCGACGGC
>CALMCS010000857.1 GCA_937862875.1 uncultured Comamonadaceae bacterium | reverse complement strand
TCGAGCAGCGGCGTTCCGGCGCGGTTCAGGTCGATGCCGGATTGGCCGATGAATTCATCGTGCACCGATTTGCCGGCGTCTTCTTCCAAGTGCGCGCGCACGAGGCGCACGGTGTGCTTGGTTTCGCCGACGAAGAAACTCACCGTGCCGCCCTGGACGACCGGGATCTCAAACTGGCTGATCTGGTAGCCCTTGGGCAGATCGGGGTAGAAGTAGTTCTTGCGCGCGAAGATGCTCACGGGCGCGATGTGCGAGCCCAGCGCGAGGCCGAGCTTGATGGCGCACTCCACGGCCTTCTTGTTCATCACCGGCAGCGTGCCGGGCAGGGCCAGATCGACCGGGCAGGCTTGCGTGTTCGGCTCGGCGCCGAAAGCGGTGCTGGCGCGGCTGAAGATTTTGCTATTGGTGGCGAGCTGGGTGTGCGTTTCAAAGCCGATGACGACTTCGTACCCGTTGATCAGCTTGATGGTCTTTTCGGTCATGTTCTTTTTGCTCCTGCTGCTTACTTGGACAAGCCAGCGGGCTGGCGCAGGTGGAAGTCGGTGGCTTCTTGCAGCTTGTGCGCCGCGTTGAGCAGGCGCGCTTCCTGGAAATAGTTGCCGATGAGCTGCAGGCCCACGGGCATGCCGCCTTCGCCAAAGCCTGCGGGCACGGACATGCCGGGCAGGCCGGCCAGCGATGCGGGCAGGGTGAAGATGTCGGCCAGGTAGTTGGCGAGCGGGTCGCTCTTGCCGCCGAGCTTCCATGCCACGGTGGGGGCCGATGGGCCGGCGATCACGTCGCATTCCTTGAACGCGGCCTGGAAGTCGTCGGCGATCATGCGGCGGATCTTTTGCGCCTGCAGGTAGTACGCGTCGTAGTAGCCATGGCTCAGCACATAGGTGCCGATCATGATGCGGCGCTTGACCTCGTCGCCAAAGCCTTCGGCGCGGGTCTTCTTGTACATGTCGAGCAGGTCGGTGTATTCCTTGGCGCGGTGGCCGAACTTCACGCCGTCAAAACGCGAGAGATTCGACGAGGCCTCGGCCGGCGCGATGATGTAGTACACGGGGATCGACAGCTCGGTGCGCGGCAGCGTGATCGGGACCAGCTTGGCGCCGAGCTTTTCGTATTCCTTCAAGGTGGCGTCGATGGCGGCGCGCACGTCTGCCGACAGGCCTTCACCAAAGAATTCCTTGGGGATGCCGATGCGCAGGCCGGCGATGGAGTTGTTCAGCTGGGCGCTGAAGTCTTCGGCGGGCGTTTCGAGGCTTGTGGAATCGCGATCGGCATCGGGGCCGCACATGGCGCTCAGCATCAAGGCGCAGTCTTCCGCGGTCTTGGCCATCGGGCCGGCCTGGTCGAGGCTGGATGCGAAGGCGATCATGCCGTAGCGGCTGGCGCGTCCGTAGGTGGGCTTGATGCCGGTGACGCCGCAAAACGATGCGGGCTGGCGAATCGAGCCGCCGGTGTCGGTGCCGGTGGCACCGGGAGCCAGGCGCGCGGCAATCGCTGCCGCCGAGCCGCCCGAAGAGCCGCCGGGAACGCGCGTCTTGTCCCACGGGTTGAGCACCTTGCCGATGGAGGAGTTCTCGTTGGCCGAGCCCATCGCGAATTCGTCGAGGTTCAGCTTGCCGAGCGTGACGCAGCCGGCGTCTGCCAGCTTGGCCACCATCGTTGCGTCAAACGGCGATTGGTAGCCGGTGAGCATCTTGGAGGCGGCGGTCGTCGGGAAGTCCTTGGTGACGAACAAATCCTTGTGCGCGATCGGCACACCGGCCAGCGGCGCGTTGCTGCCTGCGGCAATGGCGGCGTCGGCGGCCTTGGCCTGGGCCAGCGTCACGTCTTCATTGATGTGGACGTAGGCGCCCAGATCTTCGTGCGATTTGGCGCGGGCGAGGAAATGCTGTGCGGCTTCGACGGAAGACACTTCGCGTGCCTTGAGCTTGGCTGCCAGTTGCGCGATGCTCAGATCATGCAATGCGGTCGATGAAATACTCATGCGATTCTCGTATTCGGTAAATCGGCAATCAGGAGTGCCGTGCTCACGAAATTTCGGCCCGGGGAAGTCAACAGGTCGGCCCGTGGGCTGCGACGCGACTTCTCGGGCAAAAAAGGAGGTTACTCAATCACCTTGGGCACCAGGAACATGCCGTTTTCGACGGCAGGGGCGCTCTTTTGATTGGCTTCGCGGTTGTTGGTCTCGCTCACCACGTCATCGCGCAGGCGCAATTGGATGTCCTGAATCGCGGCCACGGGGTGCGACAGAGGGGTCACGCCCGAGGTGTCCACAGCGCGAATCTGCTCAACCACGTCAAAGAACTGATTGAGATTGGTGAGCATGTGCTCACTTTCATTGTTCGACAGTTCAAGCCGTGCCAGATTGGCGATGCGGGCAATGTCGTCTTGTGTCAGTGCCATAGAAGTCCGAAAGATCCGAAAGGGGGTGAAACCCAGCTTCAAAAAGCCCGGCCGCCCAATATCAGCGCTTTGGTAAGGTGATAGGCGGAAAGGGGATGTGCTCTATTATCCCGCCTTTGCAGGTGCGCCCCTTGGCGAGCGGCTCAAGGCCGCTTTGCGTCGCTGGACAAGTGGTCCCGAGTTGGAGGGGTTTGCCGGCCGAAATGGGATGCCCTCTGCAGCGCAGGGACAAACGGAACATACTGCGAAGGCAACCCGCTGGAGCGCAAACAGGCACGAACGTGCTTAAAAATGATTGACGAACGGCGAGCCCGCAAAGAAACTGAGTGTAAAGCCCGCTTCTGAGCTGGCAAAGGGGCAGTTATTCACAGGTGATGCGGTATTATTCCGGCTTTGCCGCAAGACCCTCCGCACTGTTGGTCATTGTGCGAAAACGGCCAAACCCTACACCCCCGCTTTTATTCCGGCGACGGCACGCCGATGTGCATGCCGTGCCTGAGAGGATTCTTGAATGTTCGGAAGTTTCCGTCGGTACTTCTCCACCGATCTCGCTATTGATCTCGGTACCGCCAATACCCTGATTTTCGCTCGTGACAAAGGCATTGTTCTGGATGAGCCGTCAGTGGTTGCCATCCGTCACGAAGGCGGTCCTCACGGCAAGAAGGTCATTCAAGCTGTCGGTCGAGAAGCCAAAGCCATGCTCGGCAAGGTTCCCGGCAACATCGAGGCGATCCGCCCGATGAAAGACGGCGTGATCGCAGATTTTGTGATCACCGAAAACATGATCAAGCAGTTCATCAAGATGGTGCATCCACGCTCGATCCTCACACCGAGCCCCCGGATAATCATTTGCGTGCCCTGCGGGTCCACACAAGTCGAGCGCCGCGCGATTCGCGACGCAGCTGAAGCGGCAGGCGCCACCTCCGTCGATCTGATCGAAGAACCGATGGCCGCTGGTATCGGCGCTGGCTTGCCAGTGTCCGAAGCCTCTGGCTCGATGGTCGTCGACATCGGCGGCGGCACCACCGAAGTGGGCGTGATCTCGCTCGGCGGCATGGTCTACAAGGGCTCTGTGCGCGTCGGCGGTGACAAGTTCGACGAAGCCATCATCAACTACATCCGTCGCAACTACGGCATGCTGATCGGTGAACCCACGGCCGAAGCCATCAAGAAGAACATCGGCTCTGCCTTCCCAGGCTCGGAAGTCAAGGAGATGGAAGTCAAGGGCCGCAACCTGTCCGAAGGCGTGCCACGCAGCTTCACCATCTCTTCCAACGAAGTGCTGGAAGCGCTGACCGATCCTCTGAACCAGATCGTCTCCGCCGTGAAGAACGCACTGGAGCAGACGCCTCCCGAGCTGGGCGCTGACATTGCCGAGCGCGGCATGATGCTGACCGGTGGCGGTGCGCTGCTGCGCGATCTGGACCGTCTGCTGGCCGAAGAAACAGGCCTGCCGGTGCTGGTGGCTGAAGAGCCTCTCACCTGTGTTGTTCGCGGTTGCGGCATTGCGCTTGAGCGCATGGATCGCCACGGCGGCATCTTCACCAACGAGTAATCCACGGTGGGCGTGGTGCGCGAGTGCGAATGCGGATGCGGATGGAGTAGCAGCAAATGCCATTAGGCACGCTCGACCGAAAGGCTCCCTCCCTCTTCAAACAGGGGCCATCGCCCCTTGCTCGCCTGACCTTCTACAGCGCTTTGGCGCTGTTTTTGATGGTGGCGGATGCGCGTTTTCACGTCACGGAGCCGGTTCGCACGGCCATTGGCGCGGTGTTGATGCCGATTCAGTGGGTGATGCTCAAACCCGTCGAGCTGGCGCGTGACGGCGCGGGCTACTTCCAATCGCTGGAAGAAGCCCAGCAGGGCCGCGACAAGGCGCAAAGCAAGATGGCCAACATGTCGCAGCAGGCCAATCAAGTCGACCTGCTGATGCAGGAAAACGCCCAGCTGCGCCAACTTCTCGAGCTGCGCGATCGCATCCAGACCCCGGGCATGGCCGCCCAGGTGGTGTACGACGCCGCCGACCCCTATACCCGCCGCGTGGTCATCGACCGCGGGCAAATCGCCGGTGTGATCCCGGGCTCGCCCGTGATCGATGCGTCCGGCGTGCTGGGCCAGGTCACCCGCGTGTTTCCGCTCTCCAGCGAAGTCACCCTGCTGATCGATCGCGACCAGGCCATTCCCGTGCGCAACATGCGCACCGGCGCTCGCGGTGTCGCGTATGGCGATCCGGTGGTGATTCATGGCGGCGGCATGGAGCTGCGCTTCATGCCCAGCAATGCCGACGTGCAGGAAGGCGACATGCTCAGCACCAGCGGCATGGATGGCGTCTACCAGCCCGGTTTGCCGGTGGCCAAGGTCATCAAGGTCGAAAAGCGGGCCGACTCGTCGTTCTCGCGCATCTATTGCGAGCCACTGGCCCAGATGTCCGGCGCGCAATATGTCTCCGTGCTCAAGCCATTGACCGACGGCGTGCGCGCCGAGGTCGAGGCCGAGGTGCCCGCACCCAAGTCCGGCAAGGTCGAAAAGACCGAAAAGGCCAAGAATCTGCCTGGCCGACGCGAGGCGGGACGGCCATGATGAACCGCGCTTTCAATCTGCACACTGCACCACGCCTGATGGAGGGCCTCGCACCATGATGCCCAAGGGCCAGCAACTGCTGCTGCCGGTCAGCCCGGTGTTTATCGTCGTCAGTGTGCTGCTGGGCCTCGCGCTCAACATCCTGCCGCTCGGACGCGTGGTGTGGACCCCCGATTGGCTCATGGTCTTGCTGGCCTTCTGGGGCATTCACCAGCCGCAGCGCATCGGCATGAGCGTGGCCTTCATTCTGGGCCTGTGCATGGATGTCAGCCAGTCGGCGCTGATGGGCCAGCACGCGCTGGTCTACTGCCTGCTGATGTTTGCCGCACAGATGTCGAGTCGGCGTATGCTGTGGTTCAACGTGTGGCTGCAAGCCCTGCAGATGTTGCCGCTGTTCTTCGGCGCGCACGCGATCGAGCTCTTTCTGCGCCTGATCTCCGGCGGAACTTTGCCGGGCCTCGAGGGTCTGATTGCTCCTGTGCTGGAGGCGGCGCTGTGGCCCATCGCCACCTTGATTTTGCTTGCACCGCAACGTCGGCCACCAGATCCGGACGAGAATCGCCCGCTCTGACTGAATTGCACTTGCTGTCGGCCACCAATGGACACCACCCATGACTGAATTACGAAATGTAGAGGCAGACGTCTCTCGCTTTCGTTTGCGGGTGTTTGCCGTCGGCTTTCTGGTGCTGCTCGCGTTCCTGTTGATCGTCTCGCGCCTGATTTACCTGCAGGTGATTCGCCACACGGATCTGGCGGAGCAGGCCGAAAGCAACCGCACGGCGGTCGTGCCCATCGTGCCCAATCGCGGCCTGATTCTGGACCGCAATGGCGTGGTCCTCGCGTCCAACTATTCCGCCTACACGCTCGAGATCATGCGCTCGAAGGTGACGAATCTCGACGACACCATCGACGAGCTCTCCAAGATTCTCGACATCAGCGCGCGCGACCGACGCAAGTTTCGCCGGCTCATGGACGACTCCAAGAGCTTCGAGTCGATCCCGATTCGCACGCGTTTGACCGACGAGGAAGTGGCGCGGTTTGCGGCGCAGCGGTTTCGCTTTCCCGGCGTGGACATCAAGGCCCGCCTGTTCCGCAACTACCCGCTGGGCGAAACCGGCAGCCATGCGATCGGCTACATCGGCCGGATCAACCAGCGCGAAAAAGAGCGCATCGAAGACTCCGACGACGCCGCCAACTACCGCGGCACCGACTACATCGGCAAGCTGGGCGTGGAGTCGTCGTACGAAACCACGCTGCACGGTCACACCGGCGTAGAGCGACTCGAGACCTCGGCCGGCGGCCATGCCGTGCGGCGTCTGGCCAGCTTTGCGGCGACGCCGGGCGACACGGTGATGCTGTCCATCGACATCAAGCTGCAGCGCCTGATCGAGGAAATGTTCGGCGACCGCCGCGGCGCCCTCGTGGCCATGGACCCGCGCAACGGCGAAATTCTGGCGATGGTGAGCAAGCCGACCTTCGACCCCAACCTGTTTGTCGAGGGCATCGACCAGGAAAACTGGGCCGCGCTCAACGAGTCCATCAACAAGCCCCTGCTCAATCGCGCGCTGCGCGGCACCTATCCGCCGGGCTCGACCTACAAGCCCTTCATGGCGCTGGCGGCACTGCAGCTGAACAAGCGCTCGCCCACGCAGGTGTACAGCGACCCGGGTTATTTCAACTACGGCGGCCGCACCTTCCGCAGCCACGAAGGCGGACTCGGCGGCGTCGACATGTACCGCGCGATCCAGCATTCGAGCAATACCTACTTCTATTCGCTGGCCGTGGACATGGGCGTGGATTCGATCCACGACTTCATGAAGCCGCTCGGCTTTGGGCAGATCACCGGCGTCGACTTGAACGGCGAGGTGCGCGGCACCCTGCCCAGCACCGAATGGAAACGCAACGCCTACAAGCGCCCCGAGGCCAAGCGCTGGTACTCGGGCGAAACCGTGTCGCTGGGCATCGGTCAGGGCTACAACAACTTCACCATGCTGCAACTCGCGTCGGCCGAGGCCACGCTGGCCAACGGCGGCACGCGCTACACGCCGCACATCGTCAAGGCGTCGAAGGACGCGGTGACGGGCAAGATCGTTGAAATCGTCCAACCGGCCGGCGTGCCGCTCGGCTACGACGCCAAGAACGTCGAGGTCATCCACAAGGCCTTGGGACTGGTGAACAAGGTCGGCACCGGCGCGCGCCTGTTCGCCAACGCACCGTACACCTCCGCCGGCAAGACCGGCACGGCGCAGGCGGTGAGCATGGGCCAGAACGTCAAGTACAACGCCCGACTGCTCGAAGAACACAAGCGCGACCACTCGCTGTTCTCCGCTTTTGCCCCCCTCGAAGAGCCGCGCATCGCGGTGGCGGTGATCGTGGAAAACGCCGGTTTCGGTGCGGCCGCCGCAGGCCCCATCGTGCGCCGCATCTTTGACTACTGGCTGATGGGCCAGTACCCGAGCGAGGGCGATCTGGCCGCGGTGTCCAAGGGCCAGGCCACGACCATCACCGGCACACCGCGCAAGGTGTCGGACATCTCGATCGAATCGAACGAGCCGCCTGTGCCTTGATTCGTAAGGGTGAACGTGCCTTGATTTCTGGGCATGAAGCATCGATAGTGCTTGCGTGATTCAACTATGAACGACGCAATGCACCGACTCATTCGCCGCACTCTCGTTGCAGCCTCTATCGCTGCCTTTTCTCTCTCCGCCACTGCTGCCTTGCCGCAACCGGGCCTGTGGTCCATTGGCGGCGAATTGAACGGCAAGCCGGGGCGTGGCCTTCAGATCGATCGACAAAGTGGCGAGACCGTCATCGTTTCGTATTTTGGTTATCGCGCAGATGGCGCTGCAACCTTCTTCCAAGCGGTTGGCAAAATTACCGATGGCAAGACATTGGATGCCGA
Organism: uncultured Comamonadaceae bacterium; assembly: GCA_937862875.1. Taxonomy (GTDB): domain Bacteria; phylum Pseudomonadota; class Gammaproteobacteria; order Burkholderiales; family Burkholderiaceae_C; genus Diaphorobacter_A. The sequence continues at coordinate 5,584 of CALMCS010000857.1, read as the reverse complement.
TCTGGTCGAGTACATGAATGGCAAGGCACTTGGAGGAAAGGCACAGGATGCGCAGGAGGCGCGTGTCGTGGGCCGCATGCGCCTGGAGTTTTCTACCAGTACGTCTGGAACAGTCTCCCTGCCCGGAGAGGCCCCACGAAGCTTCGCCCGTTATGCCTTTGAAGATACTCGGGGTCGCCTGAACAACCGATTCCAGGCCGTCATGTTCGAGAGCGCTTATGGCGTCACCAAGGTACTCCGGGGAGTGCTGGAGATGCAGGTATCTGGGGACGATTTCGTTGCAGTGATGGAATTTCAAGACACCGAGGAAACCTGCCGCTACTTCGGCAAATTGGTGGCGTCGGGAGATGTTTTTAACGTGCCCCACGGCAGTCGATGGTGCAGCTCGGACGTGATTTCGGGTTACACGCCATTCGGATTTTGGGATCTGACGGTAAGCGAGGCTGGTCATTTGTCTTCTCGCGGTGTCTACACTTCACTTTCTGGCGTGTGTATTCTCAGAACCGACAAGACGGAAGAGACACCGGACTGGCTTCAAACGAATCGTTGCACCGCTACCGAGCTGGGGCTGACACCACCACCACCAGCTCGATGACTCTCAAGCCGCCGCCGTGCCGTCTTTCGGCGGCTGCAACTGGCTCACGATCAGCGCGCCGACGATCAGCGCCGCGCCCATCAAACCGTTCATTCCCAGACTCTCGCCAATCAGGAACCAGCCCATCGTGGCCGCGAATACGGGCTCAAGGCCGTAGATGATCGCGCTGCGCATGGCGTCCACGCGTTGCTGGCCCCAGGCTTGCAGGGTGACCACGCCGACGCTGGCGAACAGGCCCAGATAGATCAGTGCGACCCACGATGAGGTGGGAATTTCGAGCAGCGGGCCGAGGGCGCTCTGTACGTCGCCGTGGCGCACCATCACCAGAATGCTGGCGGCCACAAACATCACCGCGGCCTGGGCGGCGGCCATGCGCGTGGCGCGCAAGGGCGCTGCGGCCGTGCGGCGTGCGCTTTCTTCCAGCAGGAGGATGTAGATGGCGTAGAACAGGGTGCTGGCGAGCGTGAGCGTGTCGCCCAGATTCCACGGATTGTCTTCGTGGAACATCAGGGTCATGCCCAGCAGCGCCATGCCGCAGGCGGCCCAGAGCGCGAGTCCGTAGCGGCGCCCGAGCACCAGCATCGCCAGAATCGGCACGACCAGCACATTCAGGCCCGTGACGAAGGCGTTGCGGTTGCTGCTGGTGCGCGCGAGGCCTTCGATCTGCAGCCAGAAGGCGATGAACAGCAGTACGCCGAGCACCAGTCCCCAGCGGCGTTCCGCCTGGCGCATGCCGCGCCAGAGCGGCAGCAGCACCAGCAGGGCGATGGCGAAGCGGGCCCAGATGATCTGGAGGGCATCGAGCTGATGGGACAGCAGCTTCATTGCGGGGAAGGTCGTGCCCCAGACCACGGTGACAACCAGGAGGGCCAAAAGGCCGTGACGCTCGGAACGCATACAGAGAAAATCAGAACTTCAAAAGGACGAAGGCGCGCCAGTGAGGCGCGCCGTTCGTGGGAGAGCAAAAGCTTAGCGGCTTTTCGGCCGATCGACTCAGTGCTGGGTCATGCGTCCGATGAATGCACGAATGCGTTCGTTCGCCGGGTTGCCGAAAAATTCAGCAGGTGGCGCTTCGTGGGCGATGCGGCCCTGGTCGAAGAACATCACGCGGTCGGCGACTTCGCGGGCAAAGCCCATTTCGTGGGTGACGATGATCATGGTCATGCCGTTGCGTGCGAGCTCGCGCATCACGTCCAGCACTTCCTGAACCATTTCCGGGTCGAGCGCGGAGGTCGGTTCGTCGAACAGCATCACCTTGGGCTCCATCGCAAGCGCGCGGGCAATCGCCACGCGCTGCTGCTGGCCGCCCGAGAGCTGCCACGGATACTTGTGCGCGTGCTCCTGCAGGCCCACGCGGGTGAGCAGGGTCATCGCCTTGGCGTTGGCCTGTTCGCGCGTGAAACCGCGGATGCGGCGCGGTGCGAGCGTGATGTTGTCCAGCACCGTCATGTTGCCGAACAGGTTGAACTGCTGGAACACCATGCCGACTTCGCAGCGCTGCTTCTGCAGCGTGGCTTCGTTGTCGGTGACCGGCACGCCGGCCACGGTGATGGTGCCGCTGTCGTGCGGTTCGAGGCGGTTGATGGCGCGCAGCAGCGTGCTCTTGCCGGAGCCCGAAGCGCCGATGATCACCGTCACTTCACCGGTGTTGAACGAGGTCGACACCTCTTTCAGCACTTGATGCGTGCCGAAGGATTTGCAGACCTTGTCGGCAACGATGTAGCACTTTTCCGGCGATGTCTTGATTGCAGCTTCGTTCATTTGACGCGGCCCTCCACGTCAAAGCGATACTCGATGGCGTTGGCCACCTGGGTGACCAGCGTGGTGAGAATCAGATAGGTGATCGCCACGGTGACCAGTGTCTGCACGGGTTGGAAGGTGGCGGACTGGATGCGGTTGCCGACGTTGGTCAGTTCGACCACGCCAATGGCGTAGGCCAGTGATGAATCTTTCAGCAGCGCGACAAAGTTGCTCACCAGCGGGGGCAGGGAGATCTTGAACGCCTGAGGAAACACCACGTCGAGAAACACGCGGCTCTTGGTCAGACCCAGGGCGCGCGCCGCTTCGGTCTGGCCGCGCGGCACGGCCAACAGGCCCGCACGGATCGCTTCGGAGTTGTAGGCACCGACGTTCAGGCCCAGCGCTACAACGGCTGCGGCGAAGTCGGGCAGGTTCAGGCCCGGCACCAGAACGGGCAGGGCGAAGTAGATGAACAGGATCTGCACCAGCAACGGCGTGCCGCGGATGGCCCAGATGTAGATGCCGGCAATCCAGCGCAGCCAGGCATGGCGGGAGGTGCGCGCGAGCGCGGAACTGGTGCCCAGAATCAGACCCACGATGCCGCTGATGATCGTCAGATACAGCGTGGTCAGCGCGCCTTCGGCGAAGAAAGCGGCGTTGGAGCCAATGGGTTCAGGAAAAAACGAGAGGAACTGGCCGAGCAGAGCAAGGACCAACACCATCAACACCAAAGCCGCGACCAACGTTGCATTGCTGCGTTGGATGCGGCTCCAGTGAGAGGGCCAAAGGGCAAGAAGCATGAGATGAGTCGCCGGGAGTTTGAAGTCCCGGCGTCAGTTGAGAGAAGGAGTCAGAGGTTCCGAGAAAGCGTGATGCTGCTTACTTGCAGGTCACGTCTTCCTGGAAGTATTTTTGCGAGATCTTGCCGATGGTGCCGTCAGCGACCAGTTCCTTGAATGCCTTGTTGTAGGCATCGGCCAGAGGCGTGTTGCCCTTGGAGACGGCCGCAGCGACTTGTTCGATGAACAGCATGTCGCCGGTCTGGAAGCCTGCCTTGGGCGTCTTGGACAGCATTTCCTTGGCCACGAAACGGTCGGTCACCCAGGCGTCGACACGCTTGGAGCCCAGAGCGGCGCGTGCGGCTTCGTCGGTTGGGAAGTTCTTCACTTCCTTCACGCCGGGAACCTTCTTCACGTGCTCGAGGTAGCTGGTGCCGGTCTGCACGGCCACCACCTTGCCAGCCAGATCGGCGGCAGTCTTGATGGAAGGCGAGAGCGAGACGATCTGGCCGCCCGAGCAGTAATGCGGGACGGTGAAGGTCACGGCCTTTTCGCGCTCGGGGGTGATGCCGTGCGAGGCGATCACCAGATCCCAGCGGTCTTGCGCCAAACCGGTCAGCAGCGCGTCGAAGCCCACGGCCTTCCACTCGTACTTCAGGTTCATTTTCTTGGCAACCGCTTCCGCCACGTCGATTTCGTAGCCGGTGAGCTGCTTGCCCTTGAAGAAGTTGAAAGGCGCGTACTGGCCTTCGGAGCCCATGGTGATGCTGCCAGCCTTCTGGATCGCTTCCAGTGAGCGTGCTTGCACGTTGAACGTGGCGCACAAGGCCACAACGGTGGCGACGGAGGCAAAAATCTTCTTCATGAGTGTCTCGTTCCTGCGGGTTCGCATCAGGTACAAAAAAATCCGGCGTTGCGATAACAAGCCGGAACGGTGAGGGGGCCAGTGCATGCGGCGAGCCGATTCGTGCACCATTTCCCTGCAAGCCCATTGCCCCACTTGTTCAGGGGGTGAGCGTCCTATAAAAGTCGCATTATAAAAAAACGGGCGAGGTACTGGAGACTGACACAAACCCTGAGAGGCGTGATCAATTGTCTTTTGATGAAAAACGCATCAACGTGGACTTTCCAAACAGGCTTTCCAGCAGCTCGACCGCCAGCTCGGCCGTCTGGTTGCGGATGTCGAGCGCCGGGTTCAGCTCCACCAGATCGACCGAGGCGAGCGCCCCGCTGTCGGCCAGCATCTCCATGCACAGCTGCATCTCCCGGTAGGTTGGCCCGCCGCGCACCGGCGTTCCGACGCCGGGAGCGACGTTGGGGTCGAGGCAATCCATGTCGAAGCTCACATGTAAGTGTGTGTTTGCGTCCACACCGACCAGCACCGCCTCCATGGCCGCGCGCATGCCCATCTCGTCGATGGTGCGCATATCGTAGACATCGATGCCGTGCTCATTCACGAAATGCTTCTCGCTGGCGTCCACACTGCGAATTCCGATCATCGCCAGCTCGTCGGACTTGAGCACCGGAGCCGTACCGGTGAGATTCACCAGCGCATCCGGCCCATGCCCGAGCAGACAGGCGACCGGCATGCCATGCAAATTGCCGCTGGGAGTGGATTCGGGGGTGTTGGCATCGGCGTGCGCGTCAAACCACAGCACCTTCAAACGCTGATTGCGCGCCCGGCAATGCTGGGCGACGGCGCTGATCGAGCCAATCGCCAGACAGTGATCACCGCCCATCATCAACGGCAGCCGCCCCGCGGCCAAGGTATCCAGCGTGGCGGTATACAGCGCCTTGTTCCAGGCAATCACTTCATCCAGATGCCGAAACCCACCCTCGGCCGCCGCCTGAGGATTGCCCGGCCCGACCAGATTGCCATAGTCCAGCACCATGAGCCCCCGAGCCCGCAGCGCCTGAGCGATCCCCGCAATGCGCAGCGCCTCCGGCCCCATGCTCGCGCCCAGAACACTCGCACCCACGTCGGTAGGCGCACCAATCAAAGTAATGCCGCGCATGTTCCATCTCCTTCCGCATTGATATGCAGACTGCAGTGAACGCGCAATTTACCCCAACGCGATGAAACGCGGCAAAGAACAAGCACAACCAAGTTGGCGGCCACACCTCCAGCGCGGCCCCATACCAGCGACCGCCGAGCAAGAGCCGCCTCGCGGCGCAGGCGGTGTCCCCTGGGGGAAGGCGCGCAAGCGACTCAGGGGGAGCCCCGGTCTCGAGCAAGAGCCGCCTCGCGGCGCAGGCGGTGTCCCCTGGGGGAAGGCGCGAAGCGACTCAGGGGGAGCCCCGGTCTCGAGCAAGAGCCGCCTCGCGGCGAAGGCGGTGTTCCCCCTTGGGGGAAGGCGCGAAGCGACTCAGGGGGGGAGTAATTCCTGGGGTTACTTCAGAAAACCGTCATAGCCAGTCTTCAGGATCAGTGCGCTGACCACCACGATGAAGATGCCGCGCACAAACCCTG
>CALMCS010000856.1 GCA_937862875.1 uncultured Comamonadaceae bacterium | reverse complement strand
GTCATTCGGGGTCCCAGTTCTGGGGCTCAGCTCACTGCATCGTTGGGTGTTTGGACTCCCATACCTTGTTTTGGAGTCGTTGTGGCGTTTTGCTCGGTTGTGATAACTTGAGCTGCAAGAGGAAAGGACGAGTCAGTGCCACCGCCTGCACTGGCTTTCATCACCATCATGTTGCTCAATCAAAAGATTCCGTTGTGGCTGGGTTGGTTTCTTGCCTGCGTTTTGCTGATGGCATCCCATTCGGCAGATGCGAAGCCACCGGTTCCTGATTCTGTTTCTGTTGCAACGGAGTCTGCTGTTGTTGCCCCTGCCGCGGCTGCTGCGGGCAAGGGCTTTCTTGAATCGGCGGAGTTGAGCCATGGCGTGCTCACGCTGACGGGGTGGGCGGCGCCTAGCAATCCCAGCGTGTTTGTGACCATGGCCACCGTGTGGCTGGGGGAGCGTGAGATTTACCGTGGGCGCTTGGGTTATTTGCTCAATCGGCCGGATGTGGTGCAGGCGACGGGGCAGGCCTTGTGGTTGAGCAGCGGGATTGTGTTGCCGCTGCGGGTGCCTGCTGATCTCGTTGCCGGGCCTCAGACGCTGCGCATTCGGATCACCAATGGCGATGGCAGTACCTTCGATCTGGGCGAGGGTACCAAGGGTGCCATGCAGGTTGCCGTTCCCGAATCGGTGCGACAGCCTTCTCTTCGTTCCAGAGTCATGTGGTGGTTGGCGGTGATTTTGCCGCTGGCTGTGCTTGCGTTCGCCTTTGTTTCTTCTTCTTCTTCTTCTGCTGCCACCGCCACCTCCTCCGGTCCATCGGTACGGGCGCGTGGGTTTGCTCTGAGTGTGGTCGCGTCGTTCGTGCTGTTGGTCGCGGGTGGCTGGAGTGGATCGTCGCTGCCCCTGCTGCTGGAGCGGGCGGGGATTCTGCAACACGATGCCGCCAGCTATCTCGGCAAGCCGCAGGAGGTGCGGCGCGATGAATGGTTGATCGTGACTCCGCTGGCGGCCAGTCAGGCGATGCAGGCGGGCGATCGACCGTTTGCTTCGGTCAATACCTTGCACGGCGTGCATGGCCAGAACATGAATGTGGTGGGGATGACGGGTGCTCCGACCTGGGGTTGGGAGCAGATCGCCAAGCCTGCGAGCTGGGGGTTTCTGGCGTTCGATCTCAAGCGTGCCTTGGCCTGGTATTGGTGGTTTCCGTTTTTTGCCTGCTTTCTGGCGCTGTGGGTTTTGCTGCGCCAGTGGTTCGCCATGGATTGGCGACGAGCGGCGTTGCTGGCGGTTCTGGCTCCGGCTTCGGCGTACTCGGTGGCCTGGTCGGGCTGGCCTGCCTACGTGAGCTTCTTCCCGGTGCTCGCGGCCCTGGCATTCGTGAACATGCTGCGTTCCCAGGGGGGCGTGGCTGCGGCCTTGTACGGGATTGTGCTGGGCTGGGCTGTGGCCGGGTTTGTGTTGGTGCTCTATCCCGGTTGGCAGATTCCGCTGGGCTACCTGATGCTGATCGTCACTTTGGGTCAGGTCTGGCAGCACCGCGCGAGCTTGAATTGGCGCTGGATGCAGCTCATCGGACTGGTCTGCGCGGCACTGGTCGCCATGCTTGCGCTGGGGTCGTGGTGGCTGGATTCGCGGGACGCGATTGCCGCGCTGTCGCAGACCGTGTATCCGGGCCAGCGCTCGATGGAGCTGGGGGGTTATGTCGAGCCCTGGCATCTCGCCAAGGGCCTGATCAATCTGGTGACGATGTATGAGTCGTCGCAGTGGTCGATTCCCAGCGATGCGGCGGGCAACCTCTATTTGTTGCTGCCGATGCTGATCGCCAGCCTCGCGCTGATGTGGCGCGAGCGGCGTGTCACGGCATGGGTGCTGGCGTTGTGGCTCTACGTGGGCTTCATGCTGATCAGCCTGTTTGTCGGCATTCCGGCATGGCTTGCGCAGATCAGTCTGTGGGGCAAGGTGCCGGCATTCCGGCTCGATGTGGCGTTGGGATTGGCGCAGATCTTTTTGCTGGCATGGCTGATGAGCGCAGCCGAGGCGCGCACCCGCGGGAGTCTGTGGTGGGCCGCCATCGTGGGCGCTGCCTTTGCGTGGCTGAACTGGTCGCAACTGAGCCAGATGCCCGTGCCGATGCAGGATTGGATCACGCCCGCGGTGATGCTGCTGGTGATTGCCGCCTCTGGCGTGTTGGGCTTCATGGTGGTGCGCGGTCAGTGGTTCCGCGTTGTGGTCATTACCGTGATCTGGACGCTGGCGGTGAGCCTGCCGTTCAACCCGGTGGCGCAGGCGCCCGCGCAGCTGCGCTTGGTGGACGGCTTGAACGACGCGCTGCACCAGCCCGTGAACGGTCATGCGCCGCGGGTTGCGGTCATCAACGATGATCTGTGGATGGGGGCCTTGCCGATGGCCGGTGTGGGTGTGGTGAACAGCGTGTTCTACGATCCGCCGCTCCAGTTCTGGCGCGAGCTGGATCCGACGCGAACCCACGAGAACATCTACAACCGTTATCAGAACTTTCTGATCAAGCTCGTGCCGCAGTTGGATGCAGCGGCCGAGTTTCGCATCACCAGTCCGCGCATGGACGCCGTGGTGCTGGAAGTGCAGCCGGAGCGTTTTGATTTCGCGAAATTGAGCGCCGACTATGTGCTCGCGCGTCCGGCGGACGCGGAGCAGCTCAAGGCCAACCCGCGCCTGGAGTTGGCGAAGACCGATGATCGGAGTTGGTGGCTATTTCGCGTGAATCCAACCAACCGCTTGAATGCCGCTCCCCAGTAACCGGCGGCGGCATTCAGCGGAACCGGATCTCCGAGCTTCTCAGCCCTTCAACCAGCTTCCCACCTTGCGTTGCCACTTCGAAGGAATGCGGCGCGCCACATCCCGCATCAACGGCAGCGAGCGCAGATAGGCCAGGGTGCGGAACGCGCCAGACTTGGCCACGTCGGATGCGAGCGGTACCGGCTTGTAGCTTGCCAGCAGGGCCCGGGTCAGCGCAGGCGCGTCCGCCGCAGGCTGGGCCGCGTCGGTCATGCCCGTGAAGTAGTCTCGGCGGTAATGCCAATCCGGTGGTGCCACCACCGTCGGTGCCTCGGGCTGTGACGCCTCGAGTGCCGGGGCATTGCCGCTGGCAAAGTGCTCGTCGCGCATCTGCATGAAGAGGTCGGCCCATTCGCGTGCGGTTTGGTCCCACGGGCAGATCCAGCTCCAGGGGCGACCGGCCACGCGCTCGGCGAATGCGCCGATGTCGGGCACCGCCACCGGCAACGCGGCCTGCAATGCGGCACTCAGCGTGTAGCTGTAGGTCTCCGGCCAGAGCGCGGGGAACCAGACCAGATCGGGCTGGAGCCATTCCAGCAAACCGTTGAGTTCCGACTCTTTATACGCACCATGCACCGTCAGCGCGGCACGCGGCTGCGTGGCGAGTTCGCGGTAGCCGTAGCCGAACAGGTGGAATTCCAGCGGCAATTTCTGCTTGATGGCTTCCTGTGCGACCGCTTCGAGCACGTCTGCGCCCTTGATGTCGCTGAGCGCGCCGATCACGGCGATCTTCAGGCGTCGGCCATGGGCCAGCGGTTGCGGTGCGGGCAATGGCGGCGCAGTGTTCTGATAGATATCGGTGTGCGGAATCGCCAGCACATCGGCCGCAGGTGCAAAGCCGCGCATGCGCTGGGCCGTGTCTTCGCTGGGCGTGAACAGGTGGCGAGCCGCCGTCACCAAGCGCGAGTTGGCACCGCGCCAGCGCGCGATGTTGCCTTCCAGCGGTGCCGGGTCTTCCGGTGCGCAGCATTTGCACAGACCGGGGCGGTACTCGCCCTGGTAGTGGTTTTCCTCGCCGGTCAGCGTGATGTATTTGCAGTAGCTGTAATAGTCGTGCGCGGTGAAGTCGAAGCTCACATTGAGCAGCGCAGGCAGTTCGCGCACTTCCTTGCCGTGGCCGAGCAGGTGGTGGTAGTGGACATGCGATACGCCCAGCTGGCGCAGCACGTTCAGCAGGTCGGCCGCCTGGTCTTCCAGTCGGAAGGACAGCTCGAAGCCTTCGCCCGCCGACGCCATGCGCAGGATGACGGTCTCGAGCGGGCCCGGCGTGAGGATGAGGAACACCGCCTTGTCGGCCAGATGTTTTCCCAGCTCGCGCACATGGCGCACGGTGCCGCCGGCGCGGTCGTGCAGCACGTTCAGAACGACCGGCAGGCGCGCTTCTCTGATGCGCGCAACGTCCAACGCCAGACGATACGGGCGCGCCGGATCGGCCAGCACAAACTTGTACACATCCCCCGAATAATGCGGATGCAGTCGGGCCAGCGTCTTCATCGCGGCCTGTTCGCGCGGGCTCTTGCTCGCGCCAAAGCTCACGCCGCCGGTGTGCAGCACGAAGGTGTCGAGCAGATGCAGATTGCGCCAGCCCGCGCGCTCGGCGCGTTGGCAGTAATCGTTCTCTTCGCCGTAGCCCTTGCCGAAGTTCTTGGTGTCGAACAGACCCACTTCCTTCAGGCTGTCGCGGCGGATGTACATGCAGAAGCCGACGCCCGTGGGCACGTCAACGACCGCACCGGGATTGGTGGCGGCGCACAGGGCGTCCATGCGCGCGGTGTCGTAACCGGGCGGCAGCGGGTTGTCCTCGCAGAAGCGCGGGTAGCTGCAAATCGTGGCGTTGGTGGAGAACGGCGTGACCGAGGCGATCTTGCGATCTCCGTACGCGGAGGCGCGGATGCGGTCGAGCCAGTTGTTGGCCACTTCGGTGTCGCTGTTGAGCAGCAGCACGTCGTTGGCGTCCGACAGCGCCATGCCGCGGTTGACCGTACCGACGAAGCCGAGGTTTTCCTCGTTTTCGAGCAGCATGATGCGCGGTTCCGACTTGGCGCGCTCGCGCAGCCATTCGGTGACTTCGGGCTCGGGACTGCAGTCGTTGATGATGATGAGGCGATAGGCCGATTGCACCGGCGCTGCCAGCACGGACTCGACGCACAGCTGCGTGTCGGCCAATCCGCGGTAAACGGGAACGATCACGTCCACGGGCTCGTTGCCCGGAGTCATTGGCTCGACGTGACGTTGCGGTTCTGACAATGCGGGGACGACAGGCATGGCGGTTTGCGGGGCTTTGGTGCGCAGCTGTTGGAGGCTTCTCTTGGCCGCAGCGATCGGGCGCGTGGCGCGGTAGAGAATGGATTTTTCGAGCGTCTTGAACTCGGTCACCAGATCGTTGTATTCGGTCTGCGAACGGTGAAGCTCGACGCGTGAATCCTGCAGTTCATGGTGCAGGCGCAGGGCGTTCTGCTCGTACTTGGCGGCCTCGCGCTCGAACTGCACCGCGCGGTCCGTGAACGTGGTGCGCTGCGATTCGCTGATCTCCAGCGCTGCGGACAGCTCTTCGACGCGGTGGCCGAGCGATGAGCGCAGGTGATTGGATTCCTTGGTCAGATCGGCCACTTGCTCCTGCAGCGGCAGCACCGAGTTGGCCATCACCAGATAGTCGGCCGACATCGGCCAGCCCAGCTCCAGATCCAGAACCAGTTCGCCGGTGGTCGGCAGATCGGTCAGCGGCACGGGCAGTTCGAACCACGGATCATTCCCCGTGAGCAACAACATGCTGGCCGCGCCGTGCAGGGTGTGCGGGAAATGCCACTCGATCTGCTGGTGCGGCGTCTGGCTGAGCAGCGGACGGGTAGGGGCGTCGCTGCTCCATTGCCACAGAGCAGTACCTGTGGCGTCGCGCAGCGTCATGCGGTAGAGGTACAGAAAGCCTGGGCGATCCGCCGGATCGAGGCGCAGGTGCGTGACACTTCGATCGCCTGCGGGAATGCCGAAGCGCACGGTCTGGCGTTCTGCGCCAATGACACCCGTGGCGCTGAGCTTGCCATCTTCGGTGTATCCGTCACCGCGGTCGACGTACAGCTGTGTCGTGAACAGCGCATGCGCGTCCGCTGGTGGCTCGCCCGCATTGGCGACCACTTCGTTCGACAGGGGCTGGGCCACCGGCGTGGCGCTGCCGATGAATTGGTAGGTGAGCGCGTCACGCGGCGAGAGCAGGTAGCGCGACACGGCGGGGGGCAGTTCGTCGAACTGCGCCTTGAATTCCGACTCGGGCATTTCGCGGCGAATCGTGTCCATTGCCTTGATTTCCCAGGCGTTGTCGCCCAGAAAGCGAGCGAGCGACTTTCTCGTGAAAAAGCGCAGGTGGGTGCTGTCGAGCAAGCCTTCTTCGCGATAGCGGAAGTCGCCCTGCATGAGCTCGGCGACCAGACCGGCATAGCCCGCGTTGGGCACGGAAAACAACAGTTGGCCCGTGGGCTTGAGCAGATCCCGGCATTGGCGCAACACGTTGTCCGGGCCGCGCAGGTGTTCCAGAACGTCGGCGCAGATGATGTAGTCGTACTGCTGGGCGGCAAACAGCTCCAGCAGATTGGCGGCGTCCAGATCGGCCACCACCACTTGGCGGTAGGCCCGGCGGGCGAGTTCGGCTTCGGCTTCGCTCCAGGTCAGTCCGTCGACCGTACAGTTGCGTGTTTCCCGGAGGTAGGTACCAAGCGCGCCACTGCCGCAGCCCAGATCGAGCACGGTGGCTCCATCGTGTACCAGGCCGGAGAGCACCGAGAGTGAGGTGCGCTCGTCGGGCCTGATGCTGCGCAGGTAGACGTGCAAGTCCTTGATGTTCTGTGTCATCCCGGAATTATCGCCAATTAGCTCGCCTGTTTCACGGTTGGCGCGGCAGTCGCGATAATCGCTATCTTTTCTGACACCTGCTGAAGGGCTGATGATTGTTTTCTTCCACTTGCTGAACGACCGTTCCGGCAGCCCACGCGCGTTGCTCAATGCCATGACGGCCCTGGCGCGGAAAGATGCCCGCCAGCAGCTGTATCTGGGACAGGGCGGGGACGGGTTTCTCGGCGAGTCCTCGGGTGCAGAGCTGCGCCGCTTCCCCTATGCGCGTGGCAGCAACAAGCTGGCGACTCTGCGCGCTTATCTCGGCAGCCAATGGCGGCTGTGGCGCATGCTGCGCGCTGCCAGGGACATCGACCGCGACGCGATTTGCTACGTGAACACTTTGTTGCCATTTGCCCCAGCGATTTTTGGGCGACTGAGCGGGCGGACGGTGATTTATCACCTCCATGAAGTCTCATTGAAGCCGCGCCTGTTGCAGTGGTTTCTGTTGTTCGTGGTGCGCCAAACGGCCGCACGCACCATCTGCGTGTCGGATTTTCACCGCCGCACGCTGGGTTTACCGTCTGCACGCGTGGTCTACAACGCGATTGCCGAGCCCATGTACGAGCGCGGTCTGCGTGCGCACTACGCGCCCCGGCGCGACGGCGTGTTTCGCGTCAGCATGCTGTGCTCGCTGCGCGACTACAAGGGCGTGCCCGAGTTTCTGCAACTGGCGGCCGACTTGGCCGATGATGCATCGGTGCAATTTCAGCTCGTGGTGAATGACGATGCCGAGGCGGTTGAAAGCTACTTTGCTTCCCGATCACTGCCCCCGTCCGTGCAGATCCTGCGGGGCGTGGAAGACGTTTCGCAGGTGTATGAAGATGCCAGTCTGGTGCTCAACCTGTCGCGCGTGGACCAATGGGTGGAGACCTTCGGGCTGACCTTGCTGGAAGCCATGACCTTCGGCGTCCCGGTGATCGCTCCCCCCGCAGGTGGCCCGGTCGAGTTGGTGAACGACGGCCAACAGGGCTTTCTGGTGGATTCGCGCGATGCCGCTGCGCTGCGCGACAAGGTCGCCCAGTTGGTGAGCGATCCGGCGTTGTGCCTTGAGATGTCCCGGGCCGCACGCAGCAGGGCGCAGGAATTGTCGCCCGAGCGATTCAGCGACAGCATTTGCGCCGCCGTGTTTGGGAACCCATAGATGCAGCGCAAGACCATTTTCATTGCCGGATGCGTGGGCGTTCCCGCCGCCTATGGTGGATTTGAAACGCTCGCCGAGAACCTGGTGCTCTACCGCGAGCAAGCCGATGTGCCAGCCGACCTCACCGTGTTCTGCAGCCGACCCGCGATGGGCGAGGGCGGTCCGAGCCGCTTTCACGGCGCAGAACTGGTGTATCTGCCGCTTCAGGCCAACGGTGTCGCCAGCATTCCTTACGACATCTGGTCGCTCCTGATCGCGCGCTGGCGCGGGGCGGATACGGTGCTGTTGCTGGGCATTTCGGGAGCCCTGGCGATTCCCTTGATTCGTCTGCTCGGTCACACACGCATCGTCACCAATATTGACGGCATCGAGTGGCGCAGGCAGAAGTGGGGGCGTCTGGCGAGCAGTTTTCTGCGCTTTTCGGAGTGGCTGGCCGTGCGCTGCTCGCACGTGGTGGTCGCCGACAACGATGCCGTGGCCGACTATGTTCAGACCAGCTATGGCGCAAGCAGCACCGTCATCGCCTATGGCGGTGACCAGGCGGTGAACGTGGAGGCCGCGCCGCTGCCGTTTTCACTTCCTGACAAATATGCGCTGGCACTGTGCCGAATCGAGCCGGAAAACAATATCGAGATGATTTTGGAGGCGTTCGCGCGTTCACCAGAATTACCGATTGCGTTTGTCGGCAATTGGGAAAGCAGCGATTTTGGGCGAGAGATGCGAAATCGCTACAAAAAGTATTCCCATGTGATCTTGCTCGATCCCTTGTATGATCTCGGCGCGCTCAAAACGTTGAGAATGGGCGCAAGTCTTTATGTGCACGGGCATTCTGCAGGGGGGACCAATCCCTCCCTGGTCGAGGCCATGCATTTCGGCAAGCCGGTAGCAGCGTTCGATTGCGGATTCAACCGCCGAACCACGGCCGGCAAGGCGCTCTTCTTCAAGGATGCAGAGGAACTGGCATCGCTGGTGTCCGGTGATTCCGCCGCATGGGCGGGCATCGGCGAGGCCATGCAGATTCTGGCCCGCGAAGAATATGTGTGGAAAACCATTGGGGCGCAGTACTTCCAGATACTCTGACACGGAGTATTTATGTTTCAATCGTCAGCGAATATGGGTCGGTGGCACCGACTCACATCTCGTTGTAGGAGGGAGCATGGCGCCCACTGCTTATTGTGGATATATGTACTTGATAAACCGCGCCGTTCGTAATTTCGGTATTTCATGATCTGGCTGTCGCTCGTCAGTTTTGTTGTTGCCTTTCTGGTCGCCGCGGTCATCATCCGGTGGCTTGGCAAACGCGTGGTCAAGTACGAAGAGGCCAAGCCGCAGCGTTTTCACGTCGGCGAGGTACCGCGTCTCGGTGGCATTGCTCTGTTGGCAGGCGTGCTGGTGAGTTGGGTCCTGGGCATGGTGCTCACTCGCTACTTCGGTGATCCCGGTGCGGTGCGCCTGTATCCATGGGCCTCCTGGTGGATTCTGGCGTTGATTCCGGCCGCACTCGGCGGCATCGGCGAAGACATGACGCAGCGCCTCACCGTGCGCTATCGCCTGATTCTCACCGTGCTCTCCGGCGCACTGGCCGCGGGCTGCATGGGCCTGACCGTGTCGCGTTTCGGTATTTCGTTTCTCGATACCTGGGTCGCGCATGCGCCCTGGATCGGCATTGCGGTCGTCATTCTGGCGATTGCGGGTCTGCCCCACGCCTTCAACATCATCGACGGTTACAACGGCCTGGCCGGAACCGTGGCGGTCATCGTCTGCCTGGCCCTGGCACACGTGGCCCTGCAGGTGGGTGATCGCTCGATTGCGGCCCTGGTGCTGTGTCTGGCCGCGGCCACCGGTGGATTTCTGCTCTGGAATTACCCGCGCGGCATGCTGTTTGCCGGCGACGGCGGCGCGTACATCTGGGGCGTGGTGATTGCCTTGGCCAGCATCTCGCTGGTGCAGCGCAACCTCGACGTCTCGCCCTGGTTTCCGGTCCTGCTGCTGATCTACCCGATCTGGGAAACGCTGTTCTCCATCTACCGCAAGCTCGCGCGCGGTGATTCGCCGGGCATGGCGGATGCGCTGCACTTTCACCAGCTCATCTACCGCCGGATTGTCGCCGGTGTGTTCGATGACGACGATTCACGCCGCATGCTCATGCGCAACAACCGCGTCTCTCCGTACCTCTGGGCCTTCACGATGCTGACCGTCGTGCCCGCCGTACTGTTCTGGAACAAGACGTGGATCCTGATGTGCTTCTGCGGACTGTTCGTCGTGAGCTATGTACTGGCTTACGTGGCCATCGTGCGCTTCAAGGTGCCGAGCTGGTTGAAGCGCGGCAGAAGCTGAGTCGAGTCCTTGACGCCATGCGCCGAGCCCGGTGCATGGCCGCAGATATCTACCGCAAATGGCGCACCCCCGTGCTGGGGCGTACCCGTTTGCGGCACAATTTGCGGTTATCGATTTTTCCGATCTCCTAAATTGCCGGACGGCCTTCAATCCATGAACGATCTTTCTTCGATTGCCCCGCGTGACAAGGCCGAAATTCTGGCCCAAGCGCTTCCCTATATCCGCAAGTTCCATGGCAAGACCATGGTGATCAAGTACGGCGGCAACGCCATGACCGACCCCGCCCTGCAGGCCGACTTTGCCGAAGACGTGGTGCTGCTCAAGCTGGTGGGCATGAACCCGGTGGTGGTGCACGGCGGCGGCCCGCAGATCGAAACTGCGCTCAACCGCCTGGGCAAGAAGGGCCAGTTCATCCAGGGCATGCGCGTGACCGATGCCGAAACCATGGAAGTGGTGGAATGGGTGCTGGCCGGCGAGGTGCAGCAGGACATCGTGGGCCTGATCAACCAGGCCGGCGGCAAGGCCGTGGGCCTGACCGGGCGCGACGGTGGCCTGATCCGCGCCAAGAAGCTCAAGCTGCTCGACAACAAGGACCCCAACATCGAGCACGACGTTGGCCAAGTGGGCGATATCGTTGCCATCGACCCGAGCGTGGTCAAGGCGCTGCAGGACGACGCGTTCATTCCCGTCATCAGCCCCATCGGTTTCGGTGAAAACAACGAAAGTTACAACATCAACGCCGACGTGGTGGCCAGCAAGCTGGCCACGGTGCTGCAGGCCGAAAAGCTGGTGCTGCTGACCAACATCCCCGGCGTGCTCGACAAACAGGGCAAGCTGCTGACCGAGCTGACCTCGCGCGAGATCGACGCATTGATCGAAGACGGCACCATCTCCGGCGGCATGCTGCCCAAGCTGGCAGGCGCGATCGACGCCGCCAAGAGCGGTGTGAATGCGGTTCATATCGTCGATGGCCGCGTGCCACACGCCATGTTGCTCGAAATCCTGACCGATCAGGCCTACGGCACGATGATTTCCAGCTACTGAACTGCTGGTTTTCATTGCGAGACCCGCATGCGCGACGCGGGTCTCGAAAATCCATCGTTTCCCCAGCGCGCGAGCCCTTGAGGCCGCTTATTTCTGACCACGGAAATCGACGCAAAATCCCCTGAATTGCGGGCGGCGCGCATCTCGAAAGTCCTTGAACTTTGATTGCGCAACGGATTGAGAGCCGGGAATGCTCTTGAGTGTGCGAAAATTATTATTACAACTGTTGCGAATGCACAAGACTATGTCCACCGTAGAAGAATCCGTTGTCGCCACTCCCGTGCAAACTGCCGTGCGCAAACGCCCTCGTCCGGGTGAGCGCCGCGTGCAGATTCTCCAGGCCCTTGCCGCCATGCTGCAGCAGCCTGGAGGTGAGCGCATCACGACTGCGGCCCTGGCTGCACGACTGGAAGTCAGCGAAGCCGCGCTTTACCGACATTTCGCCAGCAAGGCGCAAATGTTCGAAGGGCTGATCGAGTTCATCGAAAGCAGCGTGTTCACCCTCATCAACCGCATCGTCGAGCACAAGGACGAAGGCGCGGGCAGTGCGGCGGCCAACGGCACGCAGCAGGCCATGCGGATCGTGACGATGGTGCTGCAGTTTGCCGAGCGCAATCCCGGCATGGTGAAGGTCATGGTGGGCGATGCCCTGGTGTTTGAAAACGAACGCCTGCAGCAACGCATGAATCTGTTCTTCGACAAGGTCGAGGCCGCACTGCGCCAATGCCTGCGCGAAGGCGCGGAGACGGCTGGTTCGAGCACTCCGACGGCCGATGCGCAGCAACGTGCCGCCTTGTTGGGTGACCTGATGCGCGGCCGTATGCTGCGTTTCGTCCGGTCCGGTTTCAAGGCCGCACCGGATGCCGACATCCAAAACGTATTGGCTCTGTTGCATTGACTTGCACCATCCCCCAAAAAAAGATCCGCCTTCGAGGCGGATTTTTTTTGTTCTCAATTCCGTCGGGAATTGATCACAGGCGCTGGGTGACGACCCACCCGTTGCTGCATTGGCAGATCGCCTGTCTTTTTTGAAAACAAGGGTTTTCCCGGTTTTTGTCGCGAGAAGCCTGCAAACACTGGCGTTGGGATGAACTTTTGTGCAAAATAGCACGATCGTTCGTTTTATTGAGTGCCATGACTGTCGTACCACTGCCCCGCAAGCCCGCTCGCACCAGCACCGCCCGTGAAGGCCGTGTGTTGCACAAGGGCCAGCAGACCAAAGCCGTCATCATCGAGGCCGCGTTGGGTCTGGCTACGCACATCGGTTTGGAAGGCCTGTCCATTGGTGCCTTGGCCGATGTGACCGGGATGAGCAAGTCCGGTGTGTTCGCGCATTTTGGTTCGCGCGAAGAGTTGCAGATTTCTGTGATCCGCGAGTATCACACGCGATTCGAACAAGAGGTTTTCTTTCCTGCGATGAACGCACCGCGCGGCGTCGGGCGTTTGCGTGCCATGTTTGACAACTGGATGAAGCGCACCTCGATCGAGCTCGATTCGGGCTGTATCTATATCAGCGGCGCGGTCGAGTTTGATGACCGCACCGGTCCCGTGCGCGATGCGCTGGCCAATTCGGTGTTGACCTGGCTCGCTGCCATCAAGCGGGCCATCGAGCAATGCAAGGAATGCGGCGAGCTGCAGCCTAGCGTCGATCCCGAGCAGATGCTGTTCGAGATTCACGGTCTCATTCTCGCCCTGCATTACGAAGCACGATTTCTGCGCACGCCCGGCTCGATCAAGCGAGCCGTGGGCGGCTTCAACAGCATTCTTCAGCGCTACGGCGCCGATGCGGCGACGGCTCCGTAAGGCGCACCGTCCGCACACCGTTTTCACTCACCTGATTTCCACTTTTCACCCTTCACATTTTCTTCGGAGTTCACATGCCTACTTACACGCCACCGCTACGTGACATGCAGTTCCTCATGCACGAGGTCTTCAAGATCACCGATGACTACAAGCAGATGCCGGCGTTTGCCGAAGTCGATGCGGACACCGTCAATGCGGTGCTCGAAGAGGCTGGCAAGTTTGCAGCGAATGTGACGTTCCCGCTGAACCTCAGTGGCGACCAGGAAGGCTGCACGCTCGACAAGAGCACGCACGAGGTGTCGACTCCGCAGGGTTTCAAGCAGGCCTATTCACAGTTTGTGGAAGGTGGTTGGCCCGCACTGTCGTGCGACCCGGCATACGGCGGTCAAGGCCTGCCGTTTGTGATGAATTCGGCACTGTATGAAATGCTCAACAGCGCCAACCAGGCCTGGACGATGTACCCCGGCCTGTCGCACG
>CALMCS010000855.1 GCA_937862875.1 uncultured Comamonadaceae bacterium | reverse complement strand
CTCGTTCACCAGGGCAGCGAATAGGTCTTGGTGTTGGTGAAGCTCTTCATCGCCTCCAGCACGCCTTCCTTGTATCCGAGGCCCGAGTCCTTGATGCCGCCAAACGGTGTGAGTTCGAGGCGATAGCCCGGGACCTCGCGCACGTTCACGCTGCCGACATTCAACTCGCTGATGAAGCGCGTGATGTAGTCGAGGCGGTTGGTGCAGATCGACGAGGACAGGCCAAACGCCGTGCCGTTCGAGAGCGCAATCGCCTCTTCGATGGTGTGAAAGCGGATCACGGGCGAGACCGGGCCGAAGGTTTCGAACTGGGCGACGCGCATGTCCTGCGTGACGTGGTCGAGCACCGTTGGCGAGTACAGCGCACCCGTGCGCAGGTTGCCGCATTTCAGCGTGGCACCGGCGGCGATCGCTTCGTTCACCACGGTCTCGAAATAGATCGCGGCTTCTTCGTCGATGACGGTGCCCATGTCGTTCTGCGGGTCCAGCGGGTCGCCGTATTTCAGGGCCTGTGTCTTCGCCACCAGCAGCTCGACGAAGCGATCGGCCACCGATGCATGGACCAGCATGCGTTTGACGGCGGTGCAGCGCTGGCCGCTGTTCTTGTAGCTGCCGCTGGCGGCGAGCGTCGCGGCCTCTTCGATGTCGGCGTCTTCCATGACGATGATGGGATCGTTGCCACCGAGCTCCAGAATCTGGCGCTTGTAGACCGCCTTGCCGGCGATGTATTTGCCGATCGGCACGCCGCCGGTGAAGGTGACCAGATCCACATCGTCGCTGGTCAGCATCTCGTCGCAGATCTCGCGCGGGTCGCCGGTCAGCACGCTGAGCATCTGCGGCGGCAGGCCGGCCTCATACAGAATGTCGGCCAGCACGTAGGCGGTCAGCGGGGTTTTTTCGCTGGGCTTGAGCACCATGCGGTTGTTGGTCGCGATCGATGGCGCGACCTTGTGGATCACCTGATTGAGCGGGTGATTGAACGGCGTGATGGCGGTGATCACGCCCTGCAGCGGCTCGCGCAGCGTGTAGACCTTGCGGCTCTTGCCGTGGTGCGTGAGGTCGCACGAGAACACCTGGCCGTCATCGACCAGCGCCTGGTTGGCGGCGAACAGCAGCACGTCGGACGCGCGGCCCACTTCGTAGAGCGAATCCTTGCGGCACAGACCCGATTCGAGCGTGATGATGCGCGAGATCTCATCGAGCCGCGACGCAATGATTTCGCCCGCGCGCATCAGGATCTTGTAGCGCTCGTAGCGCGTCAGCGTGGGCTTGTAATGGCGCGCGATCTGGTAGGCGCGGCGCACATGCTGCAGCGTGGCCTTGCCCACGGTGCCGATCACTTCGCCGGTGAATGGGTAGGTGACGTGGATGAGCTCTTCGGTCTCTACGCGCTCGCCCGCAATGCGCAGCGGTTGGTGAAGGATGTCGGATGCTGTGCTCGGGGCCTGATTCATGGGAGTCGCTCTGCTTATTCTGGGGAGGGTCAACTGAAAGGGCGGGCGGAGCGTCACACGACCGCGTAGTTCAACGCCAGATCGAGCGCATCGAAATTGCGCAACCGGCGCGTGTCCGCAATGCCCACCACCGGGCGATTGCAGATCAGCGGAACGCGCTGCTCGGACACGCCGCCATGCGAGCGCAGTGGCACGTCGAGCCCCGAGAGATCGTGGCGGCTCACCGAGGTGCCGATGACGGTGTGCTTGTCGCTCACCACCACGATGTCGCCGATGCGGTCCGCGGGCAGCTCGAATTGCTGCGCGGCCTGTTCGCGCGACAGCGCCAACTCGATCCCGGGCAAGGTTTGGATGCGTGCGATCCAAGCGCTGGCGGTGGCCGCGTCCGGCGCATAGACCGTCGCAAACGAGCCCAGCGCGCCGTGGTGCACGACGTAGGGATCGGTGATCGGCAAGAGCACGCGGGCCGCCGAAGCGCCGTACCACGCGTCGAGCTGGTCCTGCAGATAGACCACCTGGGGCTGACCGCTGGCGTCGTGCTTGTCGTTCATGCCGTGGTCGGCGGTGAGCACGATGGTGCAGCCGAGCGCGTCGAGCTGCGCGAGGTAGCGGTCCATCATGGCGTAGAACGCATTGGCCGCAGCGCTGCCGGGCGCGGCCTTGTGCTGCACGTAGTCGGTGGTCGAGAGATACATCAGATCGGGACGCTGCGTTTGTGTTTCCATCAGCTTCACGCCGGCGGCGAACACGAACTCCGACAGCTCGGCGCTGTACACCGAGGGCACGGGCAGCTTCACCAGACCGAGCACATCGTCGATGCCATTCTCGGCGAGCGTGACCTGATCAGCCTTTTCGGAGGAGAAGCAGATGCCCGACAGCCCCTTGCCGAGCAGCTTGCGCAGCTTGTCCTTGGCGGTGACCACCGCCACCTTCGCGCCCCGGTCGGCGAATGCGGCGAGCACGGTGGGAACGCGCAGGTACTTGGGGTCGTTCATCATCACTTCCTCGCCCAGATCGGGATCGAAGAAGTAGTTGCCGCAGATGCCGTGCACGGAGGGCGGCACGCCGGTGACGATGGAGAGGTTGTTCGGGTTGGTGAACGACGGCACCACGCAATCGGCCAACAGATCGGCACCTTGCGCGCGCATCCGGGCGATGTAGGGCACGACGCCGGCCTCGACCGCCGCATCGAGATAGGCGGGCTCGCAACCGTCAACGCACACGACCACGACGGGTTGGGGCATCCAGCGGTAGCTGCGGTGGTTGACTTCGATGGTGGGTGCTGTCGTCATCTCAGAGATCTTTGGAGGCGATTGAAAGGGGTGTGTTGGGCTCGACCTCGGCCATGGCCTTGTGCATGCGCGAGCGACCCTCGGCCACGTGCTGGCGCATGGCCAGGCCGGCGCGTTCCGCGTCGCCCGAGGCGATGGCGTCGACGATCGCGCCGTGTTCGTCCGCCGAGACCCTGAGGCCACCGCCGCCATCGAGCGCACGCATGCGAAACAGCGACAGCTCCTTGATCAGGCGTTGGTAGGTGTCGGTGAGTTTCCTGCTGCCCGCGATCTCCAGCAGCAGGTCGTGAAACTGCAGATTGAGCTGGGCGTATTGCTCTAGGTTCTCTGCCTCGCTGGCGTCGCGCATCGCGCCGACCATGGTCTGGAGCCGATCGACGCCATCGGGGGTGATGGCCAGCGCGGCGCGGCGGCCGATGATCTGCTCGAGCGCTTCGCGCAGCTCGTAGATTTCGTCGGCCTCGACCAGCGAGAGCTCGCGCACGAACATGCCGCGGTTTTTCTCGGTGCGCAGCAGGCCCGCTTCCTCCAGCGCCCGCAGCGCCTCGCGGATGGGGCCCCGGCTGGTGTTGAAGCGCTGCGCCAGATCGCTCTCGTTGATGCGGCTGCCCACCGGCAACTCGCCCGTCATGATCAACCGTTCGATCTCTTCCTGAACCAGCATGGGGAGTGAACTGGCTTGCAAAAAGGCGAGCGCCGAAGTGGGATTGGTGTGGTCCATGAGCGTATTGTTTTCAAGAAATTGAAAACTGTCAACAGTTTGCAATTTGAAATAAAACTGCAATCTGTTTGAAATAAGGGTGACGCCAGAGCGGCGTTGTCGAAGGCCTTGGTGATGAGAGGGAGAGGCTTCGGTCACAGCTTAGTGATCGTTCGCGGCGGTTTGATGACGATCTGTGAGCGGTGCGAAGCGCTGGAATGCTGCGATGGCGCGGGCTCTCTCATTTCGGAGCCCGCTAGACTCATGGTCGGCACGTTGTGGAGATTGGAATCGCCAATCGGCAAATCAGGGGTCGCCGTCCGCAGTCAGGTAAATTCGAGATCTGGCTTTCACACAAACGCCAACGCCACACAATCAACAATAAGGAGACGGGCCATGCGAATTCTCATCGCCGAAGACGACCAGGTGCTGGCCGATGGCTTGCTGCGCACGCTGCGTGCGTCGGGTGCCGTGGTCGATCACGTCGCGAATGGTTCAGAGGCCGATTCGGCGCTGGTCACCAACAACGAATTCGATCTGCTGATTCTCGATCTGGGCCTGCCCAAGATGCACGGCCTCGAGGTGCTCAAGCGCCTGCGCGGACGCGGATCGGCGATTCCGGTGCTGATTCTCACGGCGGCCGACAGCGTCGAAGAGCGCGTCAAGGGACTCGATTACGGGGCCGACGATTACATGGCCAAACCGTTCTCGCTGCAGGAGCTCGAAGCCCGCGTGCGCGCCTTGACGCGGCGCGGCATGGGCGGTGCCAGCAATGCGATCAAGCACGGCCCGCTGACCTACGACCAGACCGGCCGCGTGGCGTCGATCGACGGAAAGATGGTGGAGCTTTCGGCGCGCGAGCTGGGCCTGCTCGAAGTGCTGCTGCAGCGCGCCGGACGCCTCGTGAGCAAGGACCAGCTGGTCGAGCGCCTGTGCGAATGGGGCGAAGAGGTGAGCAACAACGCCATCGAGGTCTACATCCACCGCCTGCGCAAGAAGATCGAGAAAGGGCCGATCCGCATCGCCACGGTGCGCGGGCTCGGTTACTGCCTCGAAAAAATTCCGGACTGAGCGACGCGTTGTCAGCCACGCGAATGACTTGCCGGTGATACTGACCGCAATTATTTCTATCGACACGGCCCAGCCTTGAAAATCTTTCAGCGCGAGCAGCGTTCCCTATTCGGCGAGATCCTCGACTGGATGCTCACGCCGTTGCTGCTGCTGTGGCCCGTGAGTCTGGCGCTGACCTGGCTGGTCGCGCAGGGGCTGGCGAACAAGCCGTTCGACCGCGCGCTCGAGTACAACGCACAGGCGCTGGCGCAGTTGGTCACGGTGCAAAACCAGAAGGTCCAATTCAACCTGCCGCAGCCCGCCAGCGAGATTCTGCGGGCCGACGAGTCGGACATCATCTACTACCAGGTGATCGCGCCGGATGGTCGCTTTCTCTCCGGCGAGCGCGACCTGCCGATGCCACCCGAAGACGAAAAGCCATCGTCCAGCGAGGTGCGCCTGCGCGATGCCGAGATGCGCGGCGTGGACATTCGCATCGCCTACATCTGGGTGCGCGTGCCCCTGCCCGATGCGCCTGCCGCGCTGGTGCAGGTGGCGGAAACGCGCTCCAAGCGCAGCGTGCTGGCCACCGAAATCATCAAGGGCGTGATGCTGCCGCAGTTCGTGATCCTGCCGCTCGCGGTGCTGCTGGTCTGGCTGGCACTGGCGCGCGGCATCAAGCCGCTGCACCAGCTCGAGGAACGCATCCGCGCGCGCAAGCCCGACGATCTGTCGCCGCTCGATCACAAGGCGGTGCCGATGGAGGTCGCGCCGCTGGTGGACTCGGTGAACGACCTGCTGCGCCGCCTGAACGAATCCATCGCGACGCAAAAACGCTTTCTGGCCGACGCCGCGCACCAGCTCAAGACGCCGCTCGCCGGTCTGCGCATGCAGGCCGATCTGGCGCAGCGCGAGGGCACGAACACGGACGACCTCAAGCTATCGCTCAAGCAGATTGGCCGCTCCTCGATTCGCGCCACGCACACCGTGAACCAGCTGCTGTCGATGGCCCGGGCCGAAGGCGGCAGCACCACGGGACTCAAGCGCCAACCGGTCGATCTGGCGGCGCTGGTGATCGAGGTGGTGCAGGACAGCGTGCCGCGCGCGCTCGACAAGGGCATCGACCTGGGCTACGAAGGTGCCGAGCCCAATGCCTCCGGTGTGTGGATGGAGGGCAATGCCACCCTGCTCAAGGAATTGGTCCGCAACCTGGTCGACAACGCCATCAACTACACCCCCTCGGAGCCAGAAAAACCCGGCATGGTGACGGCGCGCGTGCTGGCCGACAAGTTTGGCCGCGTGGTGATGGTCCAGGTCGAAGACTCCGGCCCCGGCGTTCCCGAGGCCGAGCGCGAGTTGGTGTTCCAGCCGTTCTACCGCGCCCTCGGCACCGAGGCGGACGGCTCGGGCCTCGGCCTTCCCATCGTGCGCGAGATCGCACGGCAGCATGGCGGCGAGGTGCGGCTCGAAGAAGCGCGCCCCGGCGCGGCCCATCCCGGAGCGCGGTTCAGCGTGCAATTTGCAGCGTTGATCAAAAAACAAGCATAAACGTTTGCAATTGGTTGTTGCAATCCGATAGGTTTTGAGTGAAAGTGGAATGAGCCAGAGTCTGCACTCGCGGACACTGCCGCCCTTCATTCTTTGCGAGCCCAAAAGATGCGCCGTTTCTTCTCCATGATCCTTCTCGCCGCGATGGCATGGCTGGTTGCCGGCTGTAGTGTCAGTGGCGACGAATACGACAAACGCTTGCAGGCAGCCCTGCCCAAGGAAGAGCTCGCGCAGGCAGAACAAGTGCTCGCCTTGTTGAACAGCAAGGACTTCGACGCCATCAAGAAGCAAATGGACCCGCGCTTCATTGGCGCGAATTTCGACCAGGACATTCAGCGGGTCGGCGCGATGCTTCCCGACGAAAAACCGATCCTCACCAAGACCATCGGATCCAGAACCAACACGTTCAACGGCACCCTGTCGCAATACACGCTGTCGTTTGAACAACAGTTCTCGAAGAGCTGGTTGCTGACCGCGGTGCAATTGCAGAAAGAGAACGGAAAAACGCAGGTCATCGGCATCAACGTCGAACCCAAAACGCAATCACTGGCGACCGAAAATGTCTTCACCTTCGAGGGCAAGGGAGCGCTGCATTACCTAGTCTTCGCGCTGGCCGTGTTGATCCCGCTGTTCATCGTTCTGACCCTGGTGCTGTGCTTGCTAACCCCCATCGCCAAGCGCAAATGGCTGTGGATGCTGTTCATCGCCGTCGGCATCACGAACTTTGTCTTCAACTGGAGCAGCGGCGCGCACAGTTTCCAACTCCTCCACGCCAGCATTCTGGGCGCCGGCTTCATGAAGAACGGCCCCTATGCGCCGTGCATCATTTCCCTGGGATTCCCGCTGGGCGCGATCATCTTCCTGCTGCGCCGGCGCGCGTTGATGGCCAAGGCGGCCAGCGCGACCAACCCCACGATCGCGACCGTGGCCGAGCCGGTGAAATCGGGGGATTCTGTGGACGGTCCGGCAGCGGTTCAGGTCGATCCGCCCAACGCGGCGCGGTAGGCCGAGCGCGAGCGTGAGCGTGAGAAATCCGCTCAATCCAGCGTGATTTTCGCGGCCGCGGTGACCGCACGCCAGCGGCCAAGTTCGGCCTCCATGTCTGACCTGAAGCGCTCCGGCGAGTTGAGGATGGGCTCCACGCCACGCGCGGTCAGGAGCTTGTGGGCCTCGGGCGCGCTCAGGCTTTTCTTGAGCGCTTCATTGAGCGTTTGCACGAGTGGCGCACTCAACTGCGGCGGCCCGAACACTCCGAACCAGGTGGTGGTGTTGTAGCCCGCGATGCCGGCCTCATCCAGCGTGGGAATGTTGGGCGCCGAGGCAGAGCGTTCGCGCGAACTCACGCCCAGTGCGCGCAGTTGGCCGTTCTGGATGTAGGGCAGTGCGGAGGGCAGGGTGTCGAAATACGCGGCGACATGGCCGCCGAGCAAATCAGTCAGCACCTGACTGCTGCCCTTGTAGGGAATGTGGCGCAGGCGGGTGACACCCGTGTTCTGAATGAACAGTTCGGCCGCCATGTGGGTGATGTTGCCGGTGCCGGCCGATCCGTAGGGAACCGACTCGCTGCTGTTGTTCACGTAGGCGACAAATTCCCTGGCGGTTTTTACTGGCAATTTGGGATTCACGACCAGCACCAGCGGCGTCGATCCGACGTTGCTGATCGGCGTGAAATCGCGCAGCGGGTCGTACGGCACTTTCTGCGAAAGCACCGGGCTGATGGTCTGGCTGGCCGTCACGCCCAGCAGCAGGGTATAGCCGTCGGCGGCGGCACGTGCCACTTCGGAAGCCGCGATCACGCCGTTCGCACCGGGCTTGTTCTCGACGATGACGCTGGTGTTCAGTGTTTGCCCCAGATGCTGCGCCACCTGGCGGGCCACGAAATCCGCGCCACCGCCGGGTGGAAATCCCACCAGCAGGCGAATCGGACGCGCCGGATAGCGCTCGTTGGCGAACGCGGCGAAGGGCGCCAACGTGGCCGCTGCGGTCAGAGCGGCAGGGTGGCTCAGCCAGTCGGGGCGGCGCAATGCGATGCGCGTAAGGTTCGAGTTGTCTTGCATCTGTTTGTCTCCGTTGGGGGTCGTGAAAAAACCGGCTGACGGTCGCCCTTCGACTTCTTGTTGTTTGGTTTTTCAGGGGCACTCGACGCGTTCAATCGCGCCGGCTGAGGTGTGGCCACAGTTGTGCGACCACTTCGCGTTGCTCCGCATAGGCAAAGCAACTGTTGACGCGTGCCCGGTGCAGCGCCTCATTGGCAGGGTCGTTGAGGGCCGCCAACCGCTCTGGTGCCAGGCCTTGGAACGCAGTGGTGGCCATCGGTCCGAGCAGCTCGGCGATGTGTGTGCACGAGGCAGCACCCTTGAGCAGCTCGCGCACCTTGCGATTCCAGCCTGCGCCGAGACGCAAACCCTTGAGTGGTGCGAGCGTCTGCTCGGCACCGGTGCAGACCGCAAACGGCGTGGTGCGCATGCGGGCGCTGGCGTCCAGAACCTGCATGTCGCCGTCGATGACCAGCGTGACGGTGATGTCGTGCAGCGCCTCGCCAGCGGGCGTGTCCTCGTGGGTGAGCTGCCTGCGAAATGCATGCTGCTTGGTGTCGGTGAGCTGGCCCTCGACCTCGTACAGACCGTCAGCGCGGCGATAGAAACGCAGGTCGATCCGGCGGTGGTGCAGCTCTTCTCGGTCGCTTCGGACATGGTTCATGGTGTGGTGTCTCGCGCTGCACTGTCAGGCGGTTTCGCGCACGGCGGCCCAGGGGAAGGAATCGGGCTCGCGCGCCTGCACACCACCGGACTTCAACATGGCTTGGAGGGCCGTGTCGCTCACGCCCAGCGATTGGAAAATCTCCTGCGTGTGCTCGCCCAACTCAGCGGGCGCAATGGTCTGCACGCCATCGCTCGCAGCACCGGCGCGCGGGAACTCGGGCACGTCGAAGGCCAGACCGCGGAACTCCACGGAGCGCAGTTTTCCCGGTTGATGTGCCTGCTCTGCCTCCAGCACGCGCTCGAGCGGCAGCACCTCGGTGCAACCCACGCCGTTGGCCTTGAGCATTGCGCCGAGGCTGTCCAGGTCGTGTGCGGCAATCGCGTTCTTGACGATGTCTTCGACCTGCTCGCGCATCTTCTTGCGCATGCGCAGCGTGGCGTACTGCGGGTCGCTTCCGTAGGGCAGTTGCATGGCCTCGCAGAACTTGGCCCAGTGACCGTCGGTGAGCATCAACAGATACAGCCAACGCTCGTCGCGCGTGAGATAGGCACCGTAGCCGGGCATGGCGAATTCACCGTGCGGCTCGCGTTCCGGACGACCCAGCAGATGGGTCTTGAGCTGCACCGCAACAAGGTCCCGCGAGGCCACATGCAGACCGGTTTCGTACAGGCCAACCTCGACATGCCGGTCTTCGGGCGTCGCGGTTTTTGGATCGCGCAGTAGTGAGGCCAGGATGCCGATCACCGCATAGGTGCCCGCAAATTGGTCGTGATAGGAGGGGCCGAGTCGGCTGGGGCGACCGTTCACGCGGTTGGCTTCCATCACGCCAGTGGAGGCTTCTGCCACCGGGTTGGAGGCGAGATCGTCGGCCTGCGGACCCGCCGCGTAGCCGCGGATGTGGCAGTAGATGAGTTTTGGATTGATGCGTTCGCAATCGGCGCGCGACACGCCCAGCTTGCGTGCCGCCTTGGGCGCAAGGTTGTGCACCAGCGCATCGGCGCTCGCCAGCAATTGATAGAGCGCGTCGCGCCCCTCGGGTTTGCTGAGGTCGAGACAGACGCTCTTCTTACCGTGGCTGTAGGCGATGAAGGTGCCGCTGGGTCCGCCGCGCACCAGAGCCCGCGTGGGATCGCCGTTGGGCGGCTCGACCTTGATCACTTCGGCCCCGAGCTGGGACAGGATGTGCGTGGCAAATGGAGCGGCGAGCATGGAGCCGAGTTCGATGACGCGTCGTCCGGCGAGTGGAGCAGTTGACATGGTGGGTCCTCGTTTCGCAAAAGAATGCATTCTATAAATTATGCATTCAAGAAAACACGCACGTCAAAGGCTACTCACTGGGGTAATCCCGGTTGTTTTAACGTTCGTTGAATTTATATGATGCATTCTATGGCGCTGGAACACAGCGTTTCTGGTTTGCGGTCCAACTTAAAACTCAGGAGACAAAACCATGCGTAGAAGGTCGTTCATCACCACCAGCGGAGCCGCTGCGGCCGCCGTCGCGCTGCCACAGTGGGCCCAGGCCCAGCAGGTTTCGCCCGGTATCGACGTCGCGAGCAAGACCGTCACGGTGGGCGCGTTCACGCCGATCACTGGTCCAGTGCCGTTCTATACGGTGCTCACGCATGCGGCGGAGGCCTGCTTCAAGTGGGCGAACGAGACCAACGCGCTCAATGGCTGGAAGATCAACTACATCACCTATGACGATGGATACGAGCCCGCACGCAGCGTGGCCGTGACCAAGCGCCTGGTGGAGGAAAACAAGATCTTTGCGCTGGCTGCACCGACCGGCACGGCACAGTCGGTGGCCGTGATTCCTTATGCGAAGGAAGTGGGCCTGCCGGTGATCGGGCCGATTGGGGGTGCTACTGCGCTGTTCTCCGAGCGCCTCGTGTTTCCGCTGCTGCCGGACTACGGTTGGTCGGCGGCATCGAATCTGGACTTCGCGCTCAACGACCTGAAGGCCGGCAAGGTTGCGCTGCTGTGGGAGAACGATGAGCTGGGCCGCTCGGCCAAGCGCGGCTTCGATCTCTACATGGAGGCCAACAACAAACAGGCGGCCGAGTCAATTCCGTTCGAGGTGCGCAATACCGACTTCACGCCGCATGTGCGCAAGTTGGCCAATGCGAAGGCCGAAGTGGTGATTCTGTTCGGCTCCAACGCCAATCTGGCCTCGGCCCTGAAGGCTGCCGAGCGCGTGGGCTTTCAGAGCAAGTGGATGGCCCCGTTTTTCACGGCCGATCCCACCACGCGCAAGCTCGCCGGCAATCTGCTCAACGGCACGTACTTCTCGTCGTGGTTGATGCCTGTCACCTCGGACGACACCGACATCAAGGCTTACCGCGACTCCATCGTCAAGCTCTACCCGAACGATCCCGTGGGCGTGTTTGGCTTGAATGGCTGGAGCAACGGCGCGCTGTTCGTGAAGGGCTTCAAGCTGCTGCTCGACAGTGGCAAGCCGCTCACCCGCGCGAATCTGGTCGATGTCATGGAAACCATGACCAATGCGAGCGTCGGCGGCGCACGCAACGTGAGCTACAAGGCGGGCGACCATCGCGGCGCCCGGCAGGAGGCCATCATCCAGGCGATGCCGGACGGCAGCTTCAAGATGGTGCGCGATTTCCGCGCGTACCCCGCCAATGTCTTTGACGCCAAGATGGCTTGAATAGAGGAGTGTGCAAGGTGACTGCTGCGTATGAATCGTGGATTGGCCGCGAAGATGAACACCGCGAACGCATCCAACCGGGTGCCGTCCAGGCCCTGGCTGCGACGCTCGATCTGGAGCGCGCGCCGGGACTCGGCGAGGCGCTTCCTCCGGGATGGCAATGGCTGTTTTTCAACCCGGTGGTGCGCCGCAGCGGACTGGGCGTGGACGGTCATCCGCAACGCGGCGGTTTCTTGCCACCGATCGAATTGCCGCGCCGCATGTGGGCCGGCAGTCGCATCCAGTACCTGGCGGATCTGCCCGTCGATGCGATGGCCACGCGCCACAGTCTCATCAGCAAGGTCGAGAACAAGACCGGCAAGCGCGGCTCGCTGTGGTTCGTGACCGTGGTGCACACCACGACCTGCGAGGGCAAGACCTGCATCATCGAAGAGCAGGACATCGTCTACCGCGAAGCCACTCCGCCCGGAACTCCTCAGCCGCCCGCTGTGCCCTATGCAGAACAGGCGCAGTGGGGGCGAGCCTTCATGCCGGATACGACGCTGCTGTTTCGCTACTCCGCGCTCACCTTCAACGGCCACCGCATTCACTACGACCAGCCCTATGCGCGGGATGAAGAGGGTTACCCGGATCTGGTCGTGCACGGTCCGTTGACCGCCACCTTGCTGCAGCAACTCGCGCTCGAGCAAGGTCAGGGCAAGCAGCTCGCGCAGTTCGATTTTCGCGGTGTGAGCCCCCTGTTTGTGGGGCGCGGAGTGCGCCTCGAAGGTCGTCACGAAAGCGACGGAACCCTGTCGCTGTGGGCACGTGGACCGAACGAAGAACTGGCGATGTCTGCCAAGGCCGTGTTCCGTTGAACGTGGAGCCTGTGGACATTCGAACGAACACAAAGATTCAGCACATCACAACGATATTCAGGAGCAAGAAGTCATGACACAACATATGAGCGGCCCATCCGATCTGAGCGGCCAGGTGGCCTTCATCACCGGCGGTGCCGGCGGTATGGGGCGCGCCATTTCCGCCGCCTTTGCAGCAGCCGGTGCGAAGGTGATCGCCACGGATCGCGCGGCCAAGGAAGACCTGGGCGCGGGCATCGAATACCTCCAGTACGACGTGACGTCCCGCGCCGAAACCGATGCCGTCATGGATGCGGTGATCGCCAAGCACGGCAAGATCGACATCCTGGTGCTGTGCGCCGGCATCATCGCGCGCACGCCGCTGGGCGACAGCACGGACGACGAGTGGGACGCGATCATGAACGTGAATGTGCGCGGCGTGGTCAACCCCACGCGCAAGCTCTTTCCGCTGATGTGTCAGCAGGGCTTCGGCAAGATTCTGGCGGCGGGCTCGATCGCGGCGAAGAACGGCGGCGTGGCATCGGGCCCGGCCTACGTGGCCTCGAAAAGCGCGGTGCACGGAATGATGCGCTGGATCGCCAAGGCCGGTGCGCCGCACGGCGTGTATGCCAACACGCTCGCACCTGGACCGGTGGAGACAGCGATGTGGGCCAACGTCACCGGCAACGTCGCGCCCTCGGCCAACAACACCGTGCCGCTCGGTCGCTACGGCAATGCGCAGGACATCGCACAGGCGGCACTGTTCCTTTGTTCTCCCGCATCGAACTGGATCACCGGCACGTCGCTTGATATCAGCGGCGGCATGTGGATGAACTGAGCGCCGTAGCGCAGCAATCGACAATGCCTGGAGACAAGCCATGACAGCAACAAACCACAACGCAGTTCCCGTGATCGGATTCGTCGGCCTTGGAGTGATGGGCGGCCCCATGTGTCGCAACATGGCGCTCAAGCATGCCGGCGAGGTCATCGCGTTCGACACCAACGATGCGGCCTTCGAAGCCGTGGCCGAGACCAAGGCGCGCCGTGTGCAAAGTCTGGCGGAATTGGCGAGCGAGGCCGATGTGGTGTTTCTGTCGTTGCCGGGCGGACCTGCCGTGGAGGCGGTGTGTCTCGGTGCGAACGGCCTGACATCCAGCGCGCGCCAACCCCAGGTGATTGTCGATCTGAGCACCACGACGGTGGCCAGCGCGCGGAGCATGGGCGAGCGGCTCGGAGCCCTGGGCATTGCGTTT
>CALMCS010000854.1 GCA_937862875.1 uncultured Comamonadaceae bacterium | reverse complement strand
CCGTGCTGACTGAACCAAGCACCGATGCCGATGGCCTCAGCCCGACCGGCTTCGGACAAATTGCGCTGTGAACTGCATTGGCCCAGGGTAAAACCCGGCGGATCGCCCACCCCGGGCTCGGTACTGGTGTGGCGAATCAGCAGTACACCGCCCTCACGCGCCATCACGGCAACAGACGGCGCCGATGGCGCACCAAAGGCAGCACGCCCCAGAACACACAACCCCGACCCGATCAGCCATGCGCGTCGATCCATTTTTCCTGCCTCCAGAGTTGGGGCCTCAAAACGACCTGGCATCGCCGATCCGCATCTGCCTGATTGAGGGCCCAGCTCAGGATTGGATATCAACCGACCAATTTTTGCCGTCAGGGGAGCCGCAAATCCATACCAAGCTTCCAGGAAAGGCCGAACGTGAAGGCCAACACACACAAAAGCGCCAGCATGAAAATGGCGAAAAACTTGCTGCCCCTGCGTATCAGGGCGCGCCTGTCCATCACCTTGTTGCCCTGGTCGTAATGCCACTTGATGGCAAAAAACATGCAGGCGCCGAAGATGAGAACCTTGAACGTCAGGAAGGCTACCGGGACCCAATCAATCATTTTGAGAAACTCCAATGGTTCGCACCAAATAACTTCATCAACAGCGAGCTCGCATCCATGCGACCTTGCGTCCTGCTCTGCCAGAGCGCGGGCACTGTGAAGTCGTAACCTCACCTGTGACACCTTGTTGCTGCCCAATAGCCACAGCGCAGCAAATAGCGTTCGTTAGCGGAATGCTTCCAACATCAAGTTCGGCTGGCGGACTGCACGGTCTGCCTGAATCGTCAAGACTCCTACAGTGCAAAACAGCCTTGCGGCTCAGTGAACCCGTAGCACCTCAAACTGCTGCTGGTGGGGAGAGACCTGTATCGAGACCTCATCACCCTCGCATTTACCCAGAATGGCCTTGCCCAAAGGTGCTTCGCTGCTGATGACCTGAACGAGGTGAGCCCCGCTCACCAACTTCATGCTGCCTCCTTCCGGGCCGAGAAAAAGCTGCAGCTGCTTATCGTTTGCATCAACCAAGCAAACCAGCGCACCGATTTGTATGCCTTGATTGGCGTCATAGGGGCGCGGATGGAACTGGCGCCAATGGGCCATCGCATGGCGGATGGCTTCTGCGCGCCGAGCTTGGCCGGTCGCAAGGTAAGCGGCTTCGAGTCCCAACGTGTCGTATTTGTTCTCGGCGATGTTTTCTTCGTGGGTCGCCGCCTCATGGGCCACTCGCACTGCCTCTTCGACTTTCAGTAGGTCCTCGGCTAGTCGCTCCAGCACTTGCTGCCGCAGCAAGAATTTATCCATGATGAAAGATAGGCATCTCAAAAAAGCGAAGGCAATTCGTGATTATGAAGGGCTCCGCCCGCCGTTGATACTTGGGTTGGGAGACTGGGATGGAAACGCTTCTGTTATCCCAAGGGCTGAACATTAACTTCGGGCGACTGCTTCAATGAGGCAAGCTCAAGGCTTCGAATGGAGTGCAGCGCCATCAATGCCGCGCCCTGCGCCAGCGATGTCTCATCAAGATTGAGACAAGGATGAAGGCGCGAGTACTAGGAACTGGCTTTTTTAATAGAGATCCTGCTGTTACCCGAGTGAGCCACTCGCGGTGCCAGTCGGGCGCACAACGGCCACATCGCAAGTTAGGCGCAAAACTTGCATGGTCTTGCAAATGCCGACCTATCACGCCCACCTGAGACTTACCCCGCACCCGTCCGACGTGGCGTCCCGATACCCATGAGCTGGCGCGCCTGCTTGGAGCTGCACTACAGCTTGGAATCAGCGCGTACCGTTGCCCGCTATCGCCATGACGGGCCGCTGCGCGTGCTGCGGAGCCTCTACCCCGAGGGCGACACCGTTTGCCACAACGTACTAGTCCATCCGCCGGGCGGTCTGGTGGGGGGCGACACGGTGGAGACCCAGGTGTCGGTGGCGCCCGGCGCGCACGGTCTCGTCACCACACCCGGCGCCACCCGTTTCTACCGCTCGTTGGGCGAGCCGGCCCGTCAGCGCGTGCACGCCCGGCTGGAGGCTGGCGCACGGCTAGAGTGGCTGCCGCTGGAGGCCCTGGCCTATAACCAATGCCAGGCTGAAAACCGTGCCGTGTTTGATCTTGCCCCCGGTGCCGAACTGCTGGGCTGGGATATCACCGCGCTGGGCCTGCCCGCGGCAGACCAGCCTTTTGCGGAGGGCTGCTTCACGCAGCATCTCGAGGTGCCGGGCGTCTGGCTGGAGCAGGGCCGCATCGCGGCCGACGACCTTCGGCTGCTCAATAGCCCGCTGGGCCTGGCCGGCCAGCGCTGCCTGGCCACGCTTTTTTTCATGGCAGGCACGCCCATCGAGCGCCAGCGCCGCGACGTCGCGCTCGACGCTGTGCGCCGGGTGATCGACGCGCATCCCTTGCGGCTCAGCGCCGGCGCTACCAGCCCGCATCCACAGGTGCTGGTGCTGCGGGTACTGGCTCCGCTGGTTGAACCGGTACTGGAACTGTTGCGCCCGGCCCGTGCAGCGTGGCGCCAGGCACTGTGGCAGATGGACGCTGTGGCACCTCGGGTCTGGGCGACCTGAGCTTGTTGCGGCACGATGCGACCGATGGAGCTCTGGAATCCCCGGCTCAGGCGTCCTGCAGCAGGCTGCTCGCGATCGCCGCTGCCGCCGTGCGCGTTTCCACCCCCAGCTTCTCGAAGATGTGCTCCAGGTGTTTGTTCACCGTGCGCGGGCTCATGCCGAGGATGTCGGCAATGTCGCGATTGGTCTTGCCCTTGGCGAGCCAGGACAGCACCTCGGTCTCACGTGGTGTGAGGACTGCGCCAACCAGGCGTTTGTGTGCCGCATTCACTGCGGGACCGCCCTGGCGCAACAGGATCATGGTCTCGCCCGGGCCGGTCTGCCCTAGGTATTGGGCCTGCAACTGGCTGCCGTTGGGCAGCGGGGTTAGCGTCTCGCCCTGCGTGATGGCAGCCTGCAACCAGCCCTTTAGCGGCGTCGCGTCGTCCTGCGGGCCCAGCGCTTCTTCCAGCCAGTGCATGGCCTGCGGCGAACGCCAGGCGATGCGACCCTGGCTGTCGAGCAACACTACACCGAGTCCGGCCACATCCACTGCCTCGCGTGCCAGCCGGCTGACATGCGCATTGCGCAGGTGGGTGGCCAAGCGTGCCAGCACCTCGGGAATCTTCAGCGGCTTGACCACATAGTCCACTCCGCCGCTGGCAAACCCTTCAACGATTTGTTCAGTCTCGGCCAAGCCAGTCATGAAGATCACTGGCACGTGGGCCCAGGAGGGTTCGGACTTGAGGCGGCGGCACAGAGCAAAACCGTTCTCGCCCGGCATGATGGCGTCGAGCAGCACGGCGTCGGGGACGGCCATTTCGAAGCGCTCCAGCGCCTCGATGGCGTCGCGCGCCACCAGCACGGTATAGCCTTCGATTGCCAGCGCATCGCAAAGCATGCGCAGGGTGTCGGGCGCGTCGTCCACCACCAGCACGACGCTGGAGACTGCAGGCGGCATGACGGATTCAGCTTTCATCTTCGGTTTCTTTCAGGCGTTCGATCAGGGCAGAGAAGTCAAAACGGTCCACGTGCACCGTCAGGCTTTGCAGCATTTCCGCAATCGCCGGCTCCTGCTCGGCACTGCTGCGCAGCAGGCCGCGCAAGCCACTGGCATTGCCCATGCGAGCCAGGCCGATCAGACTGTGGCGCAGTTCATCGGGCAGTGGCAACTTGTCTGCCGGCTCCCGCTTCACCAATGGGATTTCAGGGGTGTGCGGCAAGTTGCTCTCATGCACCCACTCCAGCTGCAGGACCCGCGCCAGCAGGTCCAGCAGCTCGGACTCGATCACTGGCTTGCTCACAAAACCCTGGCAGCCAGCGGCCTCCAGCAGCTCGGGTCGGTTCTCGAACGGGTCGGCCGAGACGAAGATGATCGGCAAGTCGGGCCCGACATTGCTGCGGATGAGTTGCGCGGTCTGCCAGCCGTTGAGGTCGTCCATGTTGATGTCGAGCAGTACCGCATCGGGCCGGTGCTGCTGCAAGATCTCCAGGCATTCGCGGCCGCTGGCTGCCTCGCGCATGATGAAGCCCAGCGGCAGCAGCAGGCTGGCCAGCAGCTGCCGCTGGATGGGCTGGTCGTCCACCACGAGCAAGGTGCGGCGAGGGTCGAGGTAGCCGACGATGGGACGCAGGTGGCGCAGGGTGCGCGCGACCGGGGCCTTGATCTCGCGCAAATACAGGCGCACGCTGAAGGTGCTGCCCTGGCCCACGGCGCTGCGCAGTGTGAGCTCACCGCCCATGAGGCTGGTGAGCAGACTGGTGATGGTCAGGCCCAGGCCGGTTCCCGCTTCGCTGGCACGCCGTCCGGCGCTGCCGCGCTCGAAGGGCTGGAAGATGCGCTCCTGGTCTTGCGGGGCGATGCCGATGCCCGTGTCTTCCACCTCGAAGCGCACCACTTCGTGCCGGCAGTCCACGCGCAGCACGACAGCACCCCGGTTGGTGAAGCGCACGGCGTTGCCCAGCAGGTTGATGAGGATCTGGCGCAGGCGCTTGGCGTCGGCCTGCACCCAAGCGGGTACGCGGCCCTGGGTTTCGAGGCGGAACGCGAGGCCCTTGCCCTCGGCCTGGGGCTGCACCATGCGCGCGAGTTCGGAGAGGAATTCCTGGAAGGGCAGCGGCGCTGGGTCCAGCCTCAGGCGGCCTGCCTCGATGCGGGCCAGGTCCAGCAGGCCGTCGATCAGTGCGTGCATGTGCTGGCCGCTTTGCTGGATGGTCGTGACGGCCTCGCGCGCGCTGCCCTGAAGCTCGCCGCTGCGCAGCAGGATTTGCGAATAGCCCAGGATGCTGTTGAGGGGCGTGCGCAGCTCGTGCGTCATACCGGCCACGTAGCGCGTCTTGGCCTGACTCGCGTTCTCGGCCACCTCCTTGGCGCTTTGCAGCGCGGCGTCGGTGCGCTGGTGGGCGTCGATTTCCTTTTGCAGCAACTGGGTCTGTCGCTCAGATTCGTCGTGCGCCATGCGCCGGCTTTCGTTGGCCAGCACCAGCCACCAGGCCCACACTGCGGCCAGCAGAGCAAGCAGCGAAAACACCTTGACGAAGGGACCGCGCAACGCGTCGGGCGGCGCGGTCAGGCTCTCCTGCATGTAGACCACACCCAGCACAAAGGCCATGACGGCGCAAAGGGAGAGGAAGACCGTGAAGTACTGGCCGACGCGGAAGTTGAAGCGGTTGTTCAGGCTGGGGGGCAGGATGGCTGCGAGCGCGGCGCGCACCTGGTCAGCCGCGCGCGCCTGGGTCTTGCAGCGATCATGGCAGCGTGATTCGAGCGAACAGCACAGCGAGCAGATCGGCGCACCGTAGGCCGGGCAGGCGGCCATGTCGGTGCTCTCGAACGGGTTTTCGCAGACGCTGCAGCGCACGAGTTCACCGACCTGCCAGGGCGAAGGATCGCGGCGCGCAAGGTAGTAGCGCCCCCGGGTGGCCCAGGCCAGCAGCGGCGCCGTGACCATGGCGGTGAAGAGCGCGATGAAGGGCGCGAAGGCGGCAGCGTATTCGCCCAGCCAGCCGAAGTGGGCCACGACCGAGAGCACCACGGCCAGTCCCATCGCACCCAGGCCCACAGGGTTGATGTCGTAGAGGTAAGCGCGGCGGAACTCCACGCCCTTGGGACTCAGACCCAGCGGCTTGCTGATGACCAGGTCCGCGACCAGCGCGCCCACCCAGGCGATGGCCACGTTGGCGTAAAGGCCCAGCACGCGCTCGAGCGCGCCGAAGACGCCCAGTGTCATCAGCAGCATGGCGATGATGACGTTGAACACCAGCCAGACCACGCGGCCCGGGTGGCTGCGCGTGAGCCGCGCGAAGAAGTTGCTCCATGCCAGTGAACCGGCATAGGCGTTGGTGACGTTGATCTTGACCTGCGAGATCACCACGAACAGCACCGTGAGCAGCAGCGCAGCCGTGGGGTCGCTCAGCGAGCGCAGGTAGCCCACCAGGTACATCTGCGTGGGTTCAGCCGCGTGCAGCGGCGATGTGCCGTACTGCAGCGCGACGAAGGCCAGAAAGGCCCCGCCCAGCATCTTGAGCATGCCCGGCAAGATCCAGCCCGGGCCCGCCACGAGCACTGCGCCCCACCAGCGCCAGCGGTTGGCCGGGGTGCGCGCAGGCATGAAGCGCAGGTAGTCCACCTGCTCGCCGATCTGCAGCACGAGCGCGAAGGTCACCGCGGCGGCGGCGCCGAACATCAGCGGCTCGAAGTCGCTGCTGCCCGAGGTCAGGCCGGACAGGCCCGTGAACTGCACGTAGAAATCGGGCTGGGCCAGCGCGAACCATGCGAAGGGCCACAGCAGCAGCACCACCCACAGCGGCTGGGTCCAGGTCTGCAGACGGGAGATGAAGGTGATGCCGTGCAGCACCATGGGGATGATGACCAGCGAGGACAGCACGTAGCACCACACCAGCGGCCAGTCCAGCACCAGCTGCAGCGCCAGCGCCATGATGGCCGCCTCCAGGGCGAAGAAGATGAAGGTGAAGCTGGCGTAGATGAGCGAGGTGACGGTAGAGCCCAGGTAGCCGAAGCCAGCGCCGCGCGTGAGCAGATCCATGTCCAGCCCATAGCGTGCCGCATAGACGGCGATGGGCAGACCCGTGAGGAAGGTGACCAGGCCCATGACCAGGATGGCCCAGAGCGCGTTGGAAAAGCCGTAGTTCAGCGCGATGGCGCCGCCGATGGCCTCCAGCGCCAGAAAGGACACGCCGCCCAAGGCTGTGTTGGCCACGCGCAGCTCACTCCATTTGCGTGCACTCTGGGGCGTGTAGCGCAGCGCGTAGTCCTCCAGCGTCTCGTTGGCTACCCAGGAGTTGTAGTCGCGGCGGATGCGAAAGATCTTTTGTGGTGCGTGGTTCATGCCTGCGCTTTTTTGGTGCATGCACTGTCAATACCAGTGCACACGCAAGAACCGTACTCAGCGATGCGCGCAGCCCGCGTACGTCAATTGACGTATGGGCCGTGGAGAGGGTTGTCCCTAATCTCAAGGCCGTGGTGACGCCGTGTCGCCCAGCACCTCCCGCAGGTGTTCTTGGTTCCCAACTCTTCTCTTCAGGAGTGCCCCATGAAAGACCAGACCGATCCGTCCCTGCTCCACCCGTCTGCTGCCGCCGACCTGCAGCGCCGCCGCCTTCTGCAGGCCATGGGCGCCATGTCCGTGGTCGGTCTGCCCGGCATAGCCATGGCCCAGCAGTTTCCCACCGCCAAGGTCAACACGACCAAGCTTGCCGTGACCGACACCGAGGTGGTGGTAGGCCAGTTGCACTCGTCTTCCGGCACCATGGCCATTTCTGAAACCGGTTCCATCCAGGCCGAGCAGCTGGCCATTGACCAGATTAACGCCATGGGTGGCATCCTGGGCCGCAAGATCCGCGTCATCAAGGAAGACGGCGCCTCCGACTGGCCAACCTTCGCCGAAAAGTCGAAGAAGCTGCTGGTCAACGACCATGTGGCCGCGGTCTTCGGTTGCTGGACCAGCGCCTCGCGCAAGGCCGTGCTGCCGATCTTCGAGAAGGAAAACGGCCTGCTCTACTACCCCACCTTCTACGAAGGCCTGGAGCAGTCCAAGAACGTGATCTACACCGGTCAGGAAGCCACGCAGCAGATCATCTACGGCCTGGACTGGGGCGCGAAGGAGAAGAAGGCCAAGACCTTCTTCCTGGTCGGCTCGGACTACATCTGGCCGCGTACCTCGATGAAGATCGCGCGCAAGCACATCGAGAGCGTGGCCAAACTGGGCAAGGTGGTTGGCGAGGAGTACTACCCGCTGGGCAACACCAACTTCAACTCACTGATCAACAAGATCAAGGTGGCCAAGCCGGACTGCATCTTCGCAGCCGTGGTGGGCGGCTCCAACGTGGCGTTCTACAAGCAGCTGAAGGCCGCCGGCATCACCGGCGACAAGCAGTTCCTGCTGACGCTGTCGGTCACCGAAGACGAGATGACGGGCGTGGGCGGCGAAAACTTCGCCGGCTTCTACAGCTCGATGAAGTACTTCCAGACCCTGGACAACGAGAACAACAAGAAGTTCGTCGAAGCCTTCAAGGCCAAGTACGGCAAGGACGCCGTCATCGGCGACGTCACGCAGGCGGGCTACCTGGGGCCCTGGCTGTGGAAAGCCGCCGTCGAGAAGGCGGGCAGTTTCGACGTTGACAAGGTGGTGGCCGCCTCGCCAGGCATCGAGCTCAAAACCGCACCCGAAGGCTATGTCAAGGTGCACCAGAACCACCACCTGTGGAGCAAGTCGCGCATCGCCATGGGCAACAAGGACGGCACCTTCAAGGTGGTGGCCGAGTCGCCCAACCTGATCGAGCCCGATCCGTTCCCGAAGGGCTATCAGTAAGCAGGAATCCCCGCGAGGGGGTGCCGGTGGCGGCCATGGTTGCAGCAACGGATGGCCGCCACCCTTGTTCTCAGACAGACAGGTGACGCCATGGAATTTTCGGAAATGCTCAACATCGCCCTCATGCAGGGCTTCGCAGGACTCAGTCTGTTCTCGGTGCTGCTGCTCATGGGCCTGGGCCTGGCCATCATCTTCGGCCAGATGGGCGTGATCAACATGGCCCACGGCGAGTTCATGACCATCGGCGCCTACACGGTCTTTCTCTTTTCCACGCTGACAGAGAAGTTCGCACCCGGCTTTATGCCCTACTACTTCCCGCTGTCCATCGGTGTGGCCTTCATCTTGGCCTTCATCGCCGGCTGGCTGGTGGAGTGGGGCCTGATCCGCTTTCTCTACAAGCGCCCGCTGGACACGCTGCTGGCCACCTGGGGCCTGAGCCTGGCCATCCAGCAGGTGTTCCGTTCAGCCATCGGTCCCAAGGAAGTCAGCCCTGCGCTGCCCGAATGGCTCATGGGCTCTTGGGCTCCGGCCCCGGGGTTGGACATTCCGATCAACGGCCTGTTTGTGCTGGGCCTCACGCTGCTGGTCACCTGCGGCGTTCTGCTTGCCCTCTACAAGAGCCGCTGGGGCCTGCGGGTGCGCGCCACGGTGAGCAACCGCACCATGGCCAACGCCATCGGCATCAACACCAGCAAGACCGACCGCCTGACCTTCGCCATCGGTTGCGGCATCGCTGGTGTGGCGGGGGCAGCCTTCACCACCATCGGCTCCACGGGGCCGACCAGCGGCTCGCTCTACATCGTCGATTCCTTCCTGGTGGTGACTTTTGGTGGCGCCGCCAGCCTGCTGGGCACAGTGGCATCAGCCTTCGGCATCGCGCAGACGCAGTCAATCAGCGAGTTCTTCATCAGTGGCTCCATGGCCAAGGTGCTCACGCTGTCGCTGATCGTCGTGATTCTGATGATCCGCCCGCAGGGCCTGTTCGCCAGCAAGGTGCGCCGCTGATCCTGCCCTCAATTCTGGAGTCCTACCATGAACAAGTTCACCGCATGGATCAACAGCAAGGGGCTGAGCAGCGTGCTCATCCTGGCCGTCGTGCTGCTGGTCCTCTTCCCGCTCGCCTTCGACATCTTCCGTCTCAACCTGGTGGGCAAGTACCTGACCTACGCCTTCGTGGCGCTGGGCCTGGTCATGCTCTGGGGCTATGGCGGCGTGCTGAGCCTGGGCCAGGGGGTCTTCTTCGGCCTGGGCGGCTACGCCATGGCCATGTTCCTCAAGCTGGAGGCTTCCGACCCCGAGAGCACCAAGATCCAGTCCACGCCCGGTATTCCAGACTTCATGGACTGGAACCAGCTCACAGAGCTGCCCCTGTGGTGGCAACCCTTCGAGCACCTGCCTTTCGCGATCATTGCCGTCGTCGCCATTCCCACGCTGCTGGCTTTCATCATCGGCTACGCCATGTTCAAGCGGCGCGTAGGTGGCGTGTACTTCGCCATCATCACCCAGGCGGTAGCGCTGATCCTCACGGTGCTCATCATCGGCCAGCAGGGCTACACGGGCGGCGTTAACGGCATGACCGACCTCAAGACGCTGCTGGGCTGGGACATCCGCACCGACAGCGCCAAGTACATCCTCTACTACCTCTGCGCCCTGCTGCTGCTGGGCAGCATCGCACTGTGCCTTTGGGTGCAGAAGAGCAAGCTGGGCACCCTGCTGCTGGCCATGCGCGACAAGGAAGACCGGGTGCGCTTCTCGGGCTACGACGTGGCCATGTTCAAGGTCTTCGTGTTCTGCCTGGCGGCCGCGCTGTCCGGTATCGGTGGGGCACTGTTCACGCTGCAGGTGGGCTTCATGTCGCCGTCTTTCGTGGGCATCGTTCCCTCGATCGAGATGGTGATCTACGCCGCCGTGGGCGGGCGCATGAGCCTGGTGGGCGCGGTCTACGGCGCACTGCTGGTGAACTTCGGCAAGACCTACTTCTCCGAGAGCTTCCCCGACCTCTGGCTGTTCCTGATGGCCGGGCTGTTCATCGGCGTGACCATGGCCTTCCCCGACGGGCTGGCTGGCGTGTGGGAGAAGAAAGTCAAACCCTGGTGGGCGCGCAAGCAGGCCGAACGCCTGGCCATCCGCGCGGCCGTAGCGCGCGATGCTGCCACGCCGGCGCCCCCCACTGACGACATCAACGCGCCGAGCACTGTGCGTCCGCTGCATGCCACCCCCACGGGCCAAAACGCCTGAAACCCCAGGAGTCCATCATGAGCAACACCGACTTCGCCGTGGCCATCGAAGACCTGACAGTCTCCTTCGACGGCTTCAAGGCCATCGACAGCCTGACCCTCTATATCGACAAGAACGAGCTGCGCGTGATCATCGGCCCCA
The DNA here is from genome assembly GCA_937862875.1 of uncultured Comamonadaceae bacterium. Lineage (GTDB taxonomy): Bacteria > Pseudomonadota > Gammaproteobacteria > Burkholderiales > Burkholderiaceae_C > Diaphorobacter_A. The sequence goes on along the minus strand of CALMCS010000854.1, from coordinate 2,706 downwards.
ACGGCGCGGGCAAGACCACGCTGCTGGACCTGATCTGCGGCAAGACCAAGGCCAGCAGCGGCAGCATCAAATTCAGGAACGAGGAACTCACCGGGCTGGACGAGCACATCCGCGTGCGCCGCGGCATCGGCCGCAAGTTCCAGACGCCCTCGATCTACGAGAACCTCTCCGTCTTCCAGAACCTCGAGGTTTCCTACCCCGCAGGTCGCTCGGTCTTCGGCGCCCTCGGCTTCAAACGCACCGACGAGGTGAAGGCGCGCGTGCAGGTAGTGGCCGAGGAGATCGGCCTGGCCGACGCCCTGGAAATGGAATCCGGCCTGCTCTCGCATGGTCAGAAGCAGTGGCTGGAGATCGGGATGCTGCTGATGCAGGAGCCCGAGCTACTGATGCTCGACGAGCCCATTGCCGGGATGAGCGCCCGCGAGCGCGAGCTGACAGCCGAGCTGCTCAAGCGCATCTGCAAAGGCCGCTCGGTGATCGTGATCGAGCACGACATGGAGTTCGTCAAGCAGATCGCGCACAAGGTCACCGTGATGCACCAGGGAAAGATCCTCGCCGAGGGCTCCATGGAGGCGGTGCAGGCTGACCCCAAAGTGATCGACGTCTACCTGGGCCACTGATTTCACCGGAGAACACACCATGCTCAAAGTCACCGACATGTACACGGCCTATGGCCAGAGCGAAGCGCTGCACGGCATCTCCTTCGAAGGGCACAAGAACGAGACGGTTGCCATCATGGGCCGCAATGGCATGGGCAAGACCACGCTGTTCAAGAGCCTCATGGGTGTGCTGCCGCTGAAGTCCGGTCGCATCGAAGTCGCGGGCCAGGACGTCTCTAAAGACGAAAGCTACAAGCGCGTCGCCAAGGGCATTGCCTACGTGCCTCAGGGTCGCATGATCTTCCCCACCCTCACGGTGGAGGAAAACATCCAGACCGGCCTGGAGAACTCCAGAACCAAGCAGATCCCGGACGAGATCTACGCGCTGTTCCCCGTGCTGTGGGACATGCGCCGGCGCAAGGGCGGCAACCTCTCGGGCGGGCAACAGCAGCAACTGGCGATTGCCCGCGCCTTGGTGACCGACCCCAAGGTGCTGCTGCTCGACGAGCCCACCGAAGGCATCCAGCCTTCCATCATCAAGGACATCGCCAAGGCGCTTAACGAGATCCGCAAGCTGCGCGAGATCACCATCGTTGTGTCCGAGCAGGTGCTGTCCTTTGCCATGGACGTGGCCGACCGCCTGTTCGTCATCGAAGGCGGCCGCCTCGTGCACGAGACGCTGCGCGAGCAGACCGACGTCAATCGCATCAAGTCCTATCTCTCTGTCTGAAATCCATCCGTCTGATCCATCCGTTTTCTTTCGTCCTCAAGGAGCATCACCATGGCTGACACCCTCATCAAAGTTGATCTGACCCAACCCGCCCCAAGCAACCCGCTGGTGCACAACCGCTGGCACCCGGACATCCCGATTGCCGTGTGGGTCAAGCCAGGCGACGACTTCATCCTCGAGACCTACGACTGGACCGGCGGCTACATCAAAAACAACGACAGTGCGGACGACGTGCGTGACGTCGACCTCACCACCGTGCACTACCTCTCAGGCCCGGTGGGCGTGCAGGGCGCAGAACCTGGCGACCTGCTGGTGGTGGACCTGCTGGACATCGGCGCCAGGGACGACAGCCAGTGGGGCTTCAACGGCTTTTTCAGCAAGCAGAACGGCGGCGGCTTCCTGACGGACCACTTCCCGCTGGCGCAGAAGTCGATCTGGGACTTCAACGGCATGTTCACCAAGAGCCGCCACGTGCCGGGCGTGGAATACGCCGGCCTGATCCACCCGGGCCTGATCGGCTGCCTGCCCGACAAGAAGATGCTCGACGAGTGGAACAAGCGCGAGGCCGAACTGATCGCCACCGACCCCGACCGCGTGCCCAGCCTGGCCAACCCCCCCTTTGCGGCCACCGCGCACTGCGGCAAGGCCCAGGGGGATGTTGCCAACAGAGTGGCCGCCGAAGGCGCACGCACCGTGCCGCCTCGCGAGCACGGTGGCAACTGCGACATCAAGGACCTGTCGCGCGGCTCGCGCATCTTCTTCCCGGTCTATGTGGATGGCGGCGGCCTGAGCGTGGGCGACCTGCACTTCAGCCAGGGCGACGGTGAGATCACCTTCTGCGGTGCTATCGAGATGGCAGGCTGGGTCCACATGCGCGTCAACCTCATCAAGGGCGGCGTGGCCAAGTACGGCATCAAGAACCCGATCTTCAAGCCCAGCCCGATCACGCCGAACTACAAGGACTACCTGATCTTCGAAGGTGTCTCGGTCGACGAGCAAGGCAAGCAGCACTACCTGGACGTGACCGTGGCCTACCGCCAGGCCTGCCTGAACGCCATCGAGTACCTGAAGAAGTTCGGCTACAGCGGCGCCCAGGCCTACTCCATCCTCGGCACAGCGCCGGTGCAGGGCCACATCAGCGGTGTGGTGGACGTGCCCAACGCCTGCGCCACGCTGTGGCTGCCAACCGAGATCTTCGACTTCGACATCAACCCCACGGCCGCCGGCCCGGTGAAGTTCATCGACGGCAGCGTGCAGATGCCGATCTCGCCCGACAAGAAGTAAGCCCCAGGAGCCCTGCATGCCCACCTATGACTACGCCTGTCCGGCCTGCGGCGGCTTCGAGGCGCTGCGCAGCCTGTCGCAGCGCGATGAGCC
>CALMCS010000853.1 GCA_937862875.1 uncultured Comamonadaceae bacterium | reverse complement strand
GAATTGCCCTATCACGCCAACTACAACTATTTCCAGCTCGACACCACCAACGAGCTGTGGGACCAGTTGCAGCGCTCGGGCGGTGTGGCGCTTCACATTGCGGGCGATTTCCCGGGATTGCGTGTGGAATTCTGGGCGATCAAACCATAGGGATGCAACCACGTATTCAAGGTTTCACGAAGCTCGGTTCTCATCGCTGATGACGTGATTCATTTTTACTCCAAGGCACCGCCAGGTTCGATCTCATTGCGAAAAGAATAATTGTGAACAGTTCAACTTCTTTTTCTGTCGACGGCTTATTCGGGGGAGGTCAACAGCACGGACCGGATACGAGCGCGCCACAGCCTGGCGCGGAGGTGTCTGCCGTGCTGGATTTGCCCGATGTGGTGAGTGGCTCCAATCCGGTGGTGATGGCGGCGAACCCGGTGCTCAATCTGGTTCCGCAAATTCGCAATACCGTGCAGTTGGCGGATGCCGCGCAGCTGCGTGAATTTCTGATCGGGAAGATTCAGGAGTTCGAGCGGCGGGCGCGCGAGCTGGGTGTGCCGCCCGAGACCATCATTGGTGCGCGCTATTGTCTGTGCACGCTGCTGGACGAATCGGCGGCGCAGACGCCGTGGGGTGGCTCCGGTGAGTGGTCGCGCCACAGCCTGTTGGTGACGTTTCACAACGAGACCTGGGGCGGCGAAAAGTTCTTTCAATTGCTCTCCAAGCTCGCACAGAACCCGCAGCAGTATCGCCAGTTGCTGGAGCTGATGTATTACTGCATTTCGCTCGGGTTGGAGGGGCGCTTTCGCGTGGTCGACAACGGGCGCGCGCAACTGGAGACGCTGCGCCAGCGCCTGTGGACGATTCTTCGCGATCTGGGTGTGGGCAGTGACGACACCCTTTCTCCGCATTGGAAGGGTGCCAGCGGAGGCGGAGCGCAAGGCTGGCGCTTGCTGCCGGCCTGGGTGGTGGGCTGCATTGCGGCCTTGATCGGGCTGGCGTGTTTTCTGTGGTTTGCGTTTGCGCTGGCGGGGAACTCCGACGCGCTGTCGGCCCAGGTCAATGGCCTGCATCTGAACCGGCCCGTGGTGGCCGCTGCGCCACGACCCGCGCCGGCACGCTTCAGCAAATTCCTCGAGCCCGAGGTGCGCGAGGGCCTGGTGTCCGTGCGTGACGAGGCCGATCGCAGCACCATCGTTCTGCGTGGCGACGGTCTGTTTGCCTCGGGTTCCACGACCGTGTTGCCCGCTTATCTGCCAGTGCTCACGCGCGTGGCGGATGCTCTCGCAACCCAGCCGGGTCAGGTGGCGGTGAGTGGCTACACAGACAACCAGCCGACTCGCACGGCACGCTATCCATCGAATTTCGAACTCTCGCGTGACCGCGCCGATCAGGTGGTGAATTACCTGCAGAGCCGCGGAGTGGCGAAGGAGCGGCTGCGTGCGCATGGCCAGGGCGATGCGCAACCGGTTGCGGATAACAGGACGCCGGAGGGACGCGCGCGCAATCGGCGCGTTGAGGTGGTTCTTTTTGCGGCACCGACCGCAACGGAAGCCAAACCATGATGCATTGGATACGACGTTTTTTTGGTTTCTTCGCCAGCCGTACGTTCTGGGTGCTGGTGGGTGTCATCGCGCTGTCGGTGTTCGTCTGGTACGCGGGTCCGCTGTTTGCGTTTGCCGAGCACCGGCCGTTGGAATCGAGTCGCGTGCGCTGGTGGATCATCGGCACGCTGTTCGCGCTGTATGTGCTGTGGCTGCTGATCTCGTTCTGGCGCAGACGCCGCATCAGCGGCATGCTGTTCGATCGCATTGGACGCATCAAGGACTCCGTCGACGCGCAGCGCAAGAACCCTGGCGTGAGCGATGAAGTGGTGGAGCTGCAGGGGCGCTTTTCGGATGCGGCCAAGACGCTCAAGTCGATGCGCGTGGAGGGCAAGTCGCGCAACGGCGTGTGGGGCCGCAAGTTCATCTATGAGCTGCCCTGGTACATCATCGTCGGTGCACCGGGTTCAGGTAAAACCACCGCGCTGGTGAATTCGGGCCTCGATTTTCCGCTTGCCGGACAGTTCGGCAAGGCGGCGCTGCAGGGCATTGGC
>CALMCS010000852.1 GCA_937862875.1 uncultured Comamonadaceae bacterium | reverse complement strand
AACGTCCAATCCGATTTTGCCTATGCGGGCATGATCGGTACCACACCATATTTGTTGGTAGCGACTCCTCAGTTGGGAGTGGACGATGTAGCGGGTCTGCAGGCCAAGTTGAAAACCGACTCGCAGCATCTGAGTTATGGCTCTGTCGGCAAGGGAACGGTATCTCATCTGATGGGCGAGCAGTTTCAGCGCCAATTCAAGTCCAGCATGGTCCACGTCCCCTACCGTGGTGCGTCGCCTGCCTACACGGATTTGTTGGGCGGCCAAATTCAACTGATGTTCGACAACCCAGCGGGGCTTGTCCAGTACGTTCGCAGCGGAAAACTCAAAGCACTCGCGACCACTGCCGCGACGCCGTTGTTGCCTGCACTACGCACGTTCGAGCAGCAGGGGGTATCTCATTTCAATCAGCAGCTGTGGTACGGCGTGACATTTCCCGCGCGCACCCCGGACGAGATGGTTCAAAAGTTTTCTACGGCACTCGCTCAGACACTCAAGGAGCCTGACGTCGCCAAAGCGTTGAGTGACTATGGCGTGAATGTGGTGCTCGAAGGCTCCCAAGCGATGACGGCACGCGTCGTGCGCGACGCCAAGTATTGGGCGGATGTATCCGCTACGGCCGGCGTTTCGATGGATTGAACGCTGCGCAGTTTTTCAAAACTTTCGAAAGAAAATAATGTATACACCTTCATTGCCAAGGCCTGGTGCAGTGACTCTGATCGATGTGTTTACCCGGGATGCGCGTGGTGGCAATCCTGTACCGCTCGTTCTGGATGCGCGAACCATGAGTACCGCCGATATGCAGGCGGTCGCAGCACAATATGGGCACGAGACAGCCTTCATTTTGCCAGCCGAGAATCCGCAAGCTGAATGGAGGCTGCGCTTTTTTGTTCCGGCCCATGAAATGGAAATGTGCGGGCATGCAAGCGTTGGCAGCATGTGGGCCTTGAGGCAATGGGGCTTGTGGCAATCGGAAAGTGCAGTGGTGGAAACGCTGAGCGGGCTTGTGTATGTGGAGTGGGATGAGACGCTGCAGTGTCCGTGGATTTCGCAACCAGAAACTCGAAGTGCTGAGCTGGATTCGGCGCAGACGAAAGAAGTGCTTACGGTGCTCTTCGGCGACAGTGCGCCCGCTTGCGGAGGGCGTGAATTACGTGCTATCAATGCTGCGACGAGCCGTGTGAAGACGCTTGTTGAATTGCCAGACGCATCTTCCGTGCACGCACTGAATCCAGACTTTTCGCGGATGAAGCATTTGTGCGAGCACATCGATTCGACGGGCTTGTACCCCTACGCGATCGAACACCCGATTGAGGCAGACGCGTCACTTCGGGTGCATGCGCGTCAATTTCCAAAATCCTCCGGCTATCCAGAG
>CALMCS010000851.1 GCA_937862875.1 uncultured Comamonadaceae bacterium | reverse complement strand
CAGGCCAGCCCCGCCGTGCTCGGTGCCCTGCTCATTGCAAAGGAATAAACCCATGTCGCAAGCCATCGCTTCATCGCAGCCAGCCGACATCGTTGATTTCGACAAGCCATTCAACTTTGCCAACCATCTGTTCGAATCCAATCGCGCTCGGCCCGACAAGATCGCCTATATCGATGATCACGGAACGCTGACCTACGGGCAGCTCGAGACCCAGGCGCGCCGCCTTGCCAACGCGCTGATCCACTCCGGCATTCACCGCGAAGAGCGCGTGCTGCTCGTCATGCACGACATGCGCGAATGGGTGATCAGCTTTCTGGGCGCGATCTACGCGGGCGTGGTGCCCGTAGCCGTCAACACCTTGCTCACGGTTGGCGACTACAAGTACATGCTGGAAAACTGCCGCGCACAGGCGGTGCTGACCAATGGCGCGCTCGTGCCTATGGTGCAGCAAGCGCTGGAACAGGCCGAGCATGAAGTGCAGCGCATCTTCGTAGCCCATCCGCAAGAATTCGAGAACGAATTGCCACCAGGCTTCGAGCCCTTGCAACCCTGGATCGACGCGCAGCCGCCGCTGGAGAAACCCGCCAAGACCATGGGCGACGATCCTGCTTTCTGGCTCTATTCATCGGGTTCCACCGGCAAGCCCAAGGGCACGGTACACACGCAGGCCAATCCGTACTGGACGGCAGAGTTGTATGGCAAGGCGATTCTTCAACTGAGCGAAAACGACATCTGCTTTTCCGCTGCCAAGCTCTACTTCGCCTATGGCCTTGGCAACGGCGTGACCTTCCCGCTGAGCGTGGGTGCGACGGTGGTGTTGATGGCCGAACGCCCCACTCCAGATGCCACATTCGCACGCTGGATCGACCAACAGCCGACCGTGTTCTTTGGCGCGCCCACAGGCTTCGCAGGCATGCTCGCCCACCCCAAGTTGCCAGCGCGCGAACAGGTGAGCCTGCGCATGTGTTCGTCTGCGGGCGAGGCGCTTCCGGCAGAAATTGCGCAGCGCTTCAAGGCACATTTCGGGGCCGACATCGTCGACGGTCTGGGCTCCACGGAAATGCTGCACATCTTCCTGTCGAACCGCCCCGACGATATTCGCTACGGCACCACCGGCAAGCCGGTCCCGGGCTATGAGATCGAGCTGCGCGGTGAAGACGGAAAACCCGTTGGCGACGGCGACATTGGCGACCTCTACATCAAGGGCCCGAGCACCGCGCTCATGTACTGGAGCAACCGCGCCAAATCACGCGACACGTTTCGCGGAGAGTGGCTCAAGAGCGGCGACAAATACACACGCGACACCGACGGCTACTTCACCTACGCGGGTCGCAGCGACGACATGCTCAAGGTCAGCGGCATCTATGTCTCGCCATTCGAGGTCGAGGCCACACTGATGCAGCACCCCGCCGTTCTGGAAGCCGCAGTAGTTGGCAAGATGGACAAGGACGGGCTGCTCAAACCCAAATCGTTTGTGGTCTGCAAATCGGGCCAGACGGTGACCGAGCAGGAGCTCAAGGCGTTTGTGAAAGAGCGGCTG
>CALMCS010000850.1 GCA_937862875.1 uncultured Comamonadaceae bacterium | reverse complement strand
CCCATGGCGGCACAGGTCACGCGAGCGCGCGCCAGTCCATCGGCGCCGGTACCGGCGTTGGCGTTACCGGTGTTGATCACCAGCGCGCGAATCGCGGCGCCTGCGGCCAGGTGTTCCTGGCAGATCTGCACCGGTGCGGCGCAAAAACGGTTCTTGGTGAACACGCCAGCGACTGCCGCGCCTTCGTCGAGCAGGAACACCGTCAGGTCCTTGCGATTTGCTTTGCGCACACCGGCTTCGGTCACGCCAATGCGTACGCCAGCAACGGGATGAAGAGAGGAAGCATCGGGAGCGGAAAGGTTCACAGGCATGACACGTTGTCCTTGAGAAACGGAGGGAAACGAGAAAACGGGGAAAAACCGGATTTCGAAAAATTCTGGGTGCGGCGCTGTAGTAGCCCGTTCGATTCACCCACTGGGGATCGCAAACGGGTGCCACGGCGCTGAATTCATGATCGTACAAGCAAAAACACGGGCATGAAGCCCGTGTTGATGTTTGTGGAGCAGATCAGGCCAGTTTGCCGTGACACTGCTTGTATTTCTTGCCGCTTCCGCAAGGGCAAGGGTCGTTGCGGTTGATGCGCAGGCCCTCGTATTCGGACGGCAACGGCGCGAACTCGGGGTCGGCACCTGGATCGCCCAGATCGGAACTACCGTGGTAGGTCGCACCGCCGAGGCGATCGCCTTGGTCTTCCAGCGCCTGTGCGGCTTCGTCCAATTGTTCGTTGGACCGCACCTGCACCGTCATCAGCGTGAGGGTGACCGCGTTCTTGACCTGATCGATCAGTTGACGGAACAGCTCGAAGGCTTCGCGCTTGTATTCCTGCTTGGGCTGCTTCTGTGCGTAGCCGCGCAGGTGAATGCCCTGGCGCAGATAGTCCAGCGCGCTCAGGTGATCGCGCCAGTTGCTGTCGAAGCTCTGCAGCAGCACATTGCGCTCGAAATGCGTGAAGCGGTCAGCGCCGATGAAGGCGACCTTCTCCTCGTACTTGGTGCGGGCCGCGGTCAAGACCTTCTCGAGGATTTCCTCGTCGGTCATGGAGTCCGAGCCTTGAACGGATTGCTGCAGTGGCAGGTCGAGCTGCCAGTTGCCGACCAGCGCCTTCTCGAGACCCGGCAGGTCCCACTGCTCTTCCACCGACTCGGCGGGCACGTATTGGTGCACCACATCGGTCAGGCAGTCTTCGCGCATGGCGGAGATCAGGGCGCTCAGGTCTTGAGCGTCGATGATCTCGTTGCGCTGCTGATAGATCACCTTGCGCTGGTCGTTGGAAACGTCGTCGTACTCGAGCAATTGCTTGCGGACGTCGAAGTTGCGGGCTTCCACCTTGCGCTGCGCAGATTCAATGCTGCGCGTGACGATACCGGCTTCAATGGCTTCGCCATCGGGCATCTTCAGGCGATCCATGATGGACTTGACGCGGTCGCCCGCGAAAATGCGCATCAGTTGATCGTCGAGACTCAGATAGAAACGCGAGGAACCTGGGTCACCCTGACGACCGGAACGGCCGCGCAGCTGGTTGTCGATACGGCGCGATTCGTGACGCTCGGTCGCGATGATGCGCAGGCCGCCGAGAGCGGCAACCTTGTCGTGATCGACCTTCCACTCATCGCGCAGCTGCTGAATGCGGGCGGCGCGAGTGGCTTCGTCCAGCGTCTCATCGGCTTCCACCGTGGAGACCGCTTTTTCGATATTGCCGCCCAACACGATGTCGGTACCACGACCGGCCATGTTGGTGGCAATCGTGATCATGCCGGGGCGACCCGCCTGGGCCACGATGTCCGCTTCGCGGGCATGTTGCTTGGCGTTCAGCACCTGGTGCGGCAGGTTGTCCTTGTTGAGCAACTCGTCGATGATTTCGGAGTTCTCGATCGAAGTCGTACCCACCAGCACGGGCTGGCCGCGCTCGGAACATTCGCGAATGTCCTTGATGGCGGCTTCGTACTTCTCGCGCGTCGTCTTGTAGACGCGGTCGAGTTGGTCTTCGCGCTTGCTTGGACGGTTCGGTGGGATCACCACGGTTTCGAGGCCGTAGATTTCCTGGAATTCGTAGGCTTCGGTGTCGGCCGTGCCGGTCATGCCCGACAGCGTCGAATACAGACGGAAGTAGTTCTGGAACGTGATGGAGGCGAGTGTCTGGTTCTCGGCCTGAATCTCCACGCCTTCCTTGGCTTCCACGGCCTGGTGCAGACCATCGCTCCAGCGACGACCCGACATCAGACGACCGGTGAACTCGTCAACAATCACGATCTCGCCGTTTTGCACCACATAGTGCTGGTCACGGTGATACAGATTCTTGGCGCGCAGTGCGGCATACAGGTGATGCATCAGCGCGATGTTGGCGGGGTCGTACAGCGATGCGCCTTCGGCGATCAGACCGGCCTGGGCCAACAGTTGCTCGGCGCGCTCGTGACCCTGTTCGGTCAGGAACACCTGGTGCGACTTTTCGTCCAGCGTGAAATCGCCGGGCTTGGTGACGCCTTCACCAGTGCGCGGATCGGCCTCGCCCTCCTGGCGCACCAGAGCCGGAATGACCTTGTCCATGGCCACGTACATGGCCGTGTGGTCTTCCGCCTGGCCGCTGATGATCAGCGGCGTGCGCGCTTCGTCGATCAGGATCGAGTCCACTTCGTCGACGATGGCGAAATTCAGACCGCGCTGCACACGCTCAACACCGTCGTAGACCATGTTGTCGCGCAGGTAGTCGAAGCCGTACTCGTTGTTCGTACCGTAGGTGATGTCGGACTGGTACGCGGCCTGCTTTTCTTCGCGCGGCATGTTCGGCAGGTTGATACCGACCGTGAGACCGAGGAAGTTATAGAGACGACCCATCCACAACGCATCGCGATTGGCGAGGTAGTCGTTGACCGTGACCAGGTGCACGCCCTTGCCGGACAGTGCGTTCAAGTACACCGGCAGCGTCGCGGTCAAGGTCTTGCCTTCACCGGTGCGCATTTCAGCGATCTTGCCGTGGTGCAGCGCCATGCCGCCCAGCATCTGAACGTCGAAGTGGCGCATCTTCATGATGCGCTTGGAGCCTTCACGCACAACGGCGAACGCTTCTGGCAACAAATCATCAAGCGACTCGCCATTGGCGACCCGATTCTTGAATTCCTGTGTCTTGCCACGCAGCTCGTCGTCGCTCAGCTTCTCGAACTCGGGCTCGAGAGCATTGATGCGAACAACGGTTTTGCGATATGTTTTAAGCAACCGATCATTGCGGCTGCCAAATAATTTGGTGAGAAAGTTGGTGGCCATGCAAACAGGACCGTCCGACACGCTACATGCGCACCATGACGACCGTAATCCCTAAGACGAATTGGTATCAGATGGGGCCGGGGCCGGAAATTGCAACAGTTGAATTCAAACCGTCACTCTCTACCCGGACTCGGGGGCTCGGTCGCAGATTCTACTCGCGCGCTGCCGATCGCTCCTGACATTTGCCCTGCCGACCCATTGGCTAGTCTGTTTTACGCTCCATTTTGAGAGCAGCACACGCGTCTCGCGTGATTTCGGGGCAGCGCCTGCCGGGCCTTGCCACCCATAATGGCCCTTTGAGTGATTTCGCCCGGCCTCTCGCCACCCCATAGACATGCACAGACGCCATCAAGCCATTCCCCTACTGCAGGCCGCCAGTCAATCGCCCACGTTGGCGCAACTGACTTCGTTGACCTGCGACTCGAGCGCACGCCTGAAATCGATAGAGGCGCTGATACCACCCAGCATGCGCGCGACTTCTTCTAT
>CALMCS010000849.1 GCA_937862875.1 uncultured Comamonadaceae bacterium | reverse complement strand
CATCCCTCCGGCCACTGGTTCTACATCAGAACCGGTGCGTCACACCCAGCCCCATGCCGGAAGGATCCTGCCCTGGCTTCATGCCGGGAATCGAGTTCGCCGACAGGTTGTAGTTCGACGTGGCACCATTCGTGATCTTGGTGTACGACGCCCACAGGTCGGTGCGCTTGGACATGCGATAGACGTAGCCCAGCGACACCTGGTTCGCGCTCGCATCCGTACCCGGCAGGCCAATGCCGCCCACCACCTTGGTCGTATTGCCCTTGGGCGACTGCGCGCGGACATACGACGCCATCACCTCATGCTGCGGCGTGATCTGGTGCGTCACCGCCACCTGCAGGGCATTGCGCGTCAAGCTCTGGCCGCGCTCGGGTTCGTAGCTCAGGCGCTCGACACTGCCGCGCAGGCGCGTGGGGCCAAACGAATAGGCCAACGCGATGCGGTGCGCGTCGTCCTTGCTGCCGTCGTAAAAGTAGCTGCGGTGCTGCTCGTAACCCCAGGCGGCGAACAACGGGCCGCTCTTGTAGGTGACCAGGCCACTCCACATGCTGGGCGACTTCTCATCGGTCTTTTCTTCCGGCATGGCGTAGGCCAGACGCACCTCGAAGTTCTTCCAATTCGGCGACCAGTACTGCACCAGATTCGGCTGTCGGCGATCGAACGACGTGGGTGACACCCCGTTGGCACCGGTGGCGAAGCCATTGCCCATGATCGAGTTGGACGCAAAGATGCCGGCGGTGAACGGATCGATCGCATACACCGACACAAAGCGCAGCGGCGACTCCCACTGCCCCAGAACGATCTGCCCTGCCGTGGCCGACGCGAGACCGATGGCGGTATTGCGCCCGCCCCACGGACCCTCGCCGTTGTCCACGCGCACATTGGTTTCGAACTGCGCCCACACCGAGTTGCCGCCGCCCAGATCTTCCTTGGAGCGAAAGCCCAGCACGGACAGATTGTTCGACAAGCGATTCACCGACAGCGAAGGCGCGCCGCCGCCCGACGCGCGCACATGCTCCACGTCGGCCTTCAAGAATCCATAAATCGTGACGCTGCTGCCCGACGCACCGGCGCCTTGCGCCTGCACCGTCGACGACAGCATGCCCAAACCGATCGCCATAGCCATCCATACGCGGTGGCGTCCCGCGGTTCCTTGTCCTTGCCCTTGTCTCATCCGGCCTCCTTGAGAGTTCAATTTTTAGAATACACAGTTGGTATTTGGTATACCAAAGATTAATTATGTACTTAAATTGATTTTTTGCAAACGAGGCGTCTCTGGAAGTGTGGGTAAGCCAACGACTTCGTCTTGGGCTATCCACGTGACCGACAGCTGCGGGTCTTTCCTTATGTACAAATATTCACAGATGTACAGTATTGATACCAATCCCCATCCACGTGCAGACAAACAGCCCACAGGAAGTCGATCGCCATGGTCAAGAAGGTGCCCCCACAAGTCCCCTCCTCTCCCACTCAGGCGGCTGTGCGCATGGCACTCACTGCGGGAATGTGGTTAGGAGCCGCATCCGTCGCGCAGGCGGCGGTTTGCATGGTCACGCCCGAGAGCGTTGGCACCGGTACCGGCGAGTCGTGGGACAACGCTGCCGACCTGCATGCCGCGCTTGGGAACAGCAGCTGCACGGAGTTGTGGTTGAAGCAAGGCACATACAAACCCGTGACGGATGCGCAATGGAACGCCGCTCCGGACGATTCCGCGCGTGAACTCCTGCGCCGAAAGTTCTTTGCCGTAACCCAACCTTTGAAATTGTTGGGCGGCTTTGCGGGCACCGAGGCGGTGCCCATCGATCGCGCCACGGTCGATGCGTCGAAGACGATTTTGTCCGGTGATATCGGCCTGCCGTCGGACCCGCCGAGCTTCCGACTTGCCACTCCCGAAGAGCAGCTTGAGCCCGGTTTTCGCCCCTACATCCTGACCCCTGCAAGAACGCTTGTGGTTGAAGGGCCAGATCCAGTCGAAATTGTTGACAACAGCTATCAAATTCTAGTCATTGGTACCGACGTAGATCGCAACCCCACGCCGGGCGATTTTTCTACAGAATCCATGTTGATTGATGGCATCAGTATTGAACAGGCCTCGGGATCTGAATACCTTTCCGATATTGGCGGCAATTTGGCGGGTGCAGTGACCCTCTCTGGGAAAGGCTCATCTCTCCCTCTGGGCATGGAGCTCAACAACACCATCATTCAGAAAAATTATGCGGTGGTAGCCGCAGGGTTGAATGTCGTTCCCAGTGCAAACACCCAAAATATCGATATAAAAATAACCGGCAGCAAATTTCACACCAACTTGAGCGCTTTTGGCGGAGTCGGCGCTGGGTTGAGCATCGTTGGGGCGGCCCAATATCCCAACGATCCATCAACACCGGGCGATCCGGCGACAAAAACCACCGTCACCGTTGTGAAATCGGAATTTGAAAATAATTTCACATACTATGTTGGGTCTGGCATCGGCATCGGTGGATATTTGGACCTGGCCTTGCATGTCAGCGATTCCATCTTCCGAGGAAACGCAGCTGCAAAACAAGGCATCAGTGGAATTTATTCCGATTGCACCTATTCCACCTCATGTACAGGTGAAATCAAAAATTCCCTGTTCGAATCCAATATCACATTTGGAGGATATCCCTCGGGCGTCATGTTTCTCAGCTCAGGAAAGTGGGATATTCTGGGCAGTACCTTTCAGAACAATATAACCAATGGCACGAATGCCGGACATATATTGAATGCGAACACAAGGCGCTTTCCCGGCGCTGCGGCACGAGAATTCACTTTCGAAAACTCTACCTTTGCCAACAATACTGGCGTCGCCGACTCCATTGTGAATATGACAATGTCG
>CALMCS010000848.1 GCA_937862875.1 uncultured Comamonadaceae bacterium | reverse complement strand
TTTCAGATCATACTGGCCGAGGCCAGCGTCGGCGGGGGATTTTTTCAACGGCCTGCTAAAGGCTCGCGCGCGTTTTGAGGAAATCGTCGGCAAAGCGAAATCATTTGGTCCGCGGCCTCGCCTTTGAAAACCGACTTGATAGTCGGACACGTGCGAACAACGTGAACCTTAGGGCGACTGGGATGCCGCTTGACATGCTCGATCCCTGCGTCGGTCCCGGAGTACGCGAGCACCAGCAGCTTGCGATAGCCACTACTGTGCCAACTGCGAACGGAGGCGAGGCGCCAAAGAGAGTCCAGCATGTCGCATGACCTCTTTCCGGAGCCGATGAAGTCGGTCACAACGACCAAGTGCGCGGCCTTTCCCGGGGTCAGGTCGTTAGTGTGCGGCTGCAAAGCGAACCGAGTCTTACGCAGCTTGCAGAGCTTGGATATCGCCATTGCCACGACGCCTTCGCTGCCTATGTCCTGCTGCAGGTTCGTTGGAGACTTCACAGCAGGTAGCGCGCTACCATGCACTGTCCACTTCTTTGGAAGCGCTTTGCCTCGGGAGTTCGCGACTTCAGGATACATCTTCTCGGCAATCTTTTGAGGTGACGATCCGGTGGCCACTTTTCGATTGTCGCGCTGCTTGTAGGGCCACAGAGGCTTTACCTGCTTCAGTTCGCGTTCGATGTAGAAAGCTGCAGTCTTGGGTTCCCGCAGCTTTGACGCGATCAATGCCTTCAAGTCCCTCTGAAAGTCATCCGCCGATACGAAGACGAACTCTTTGAGTAATTTGGTCGCTAGAGCATGGTCTGTAGGAACCTTGAACTGACCTAACCAAAGATCAGCTGCACGACTGGACATAAGTGACATCAGATTCTTCCTTGCAGAAATAGTTCTCTCGCGGGCACGAAACAATTGCACCGGCAGGAATTGAGCTGCTAACACTCGTTCGCTGATGACTTCTTCTTGGATGATATCTGCGGTGAGTCCTGTGGGTCGCTGTCTATCTCGACTACTGGGGGCCGACCCGACGTCGCCTAAGTGGATCGGGCACCCGCGCGGTTGTTCGCGATTGAAGACGACGGCTGAGATCAATGGACGCCCAATCAAATGCGATTTCCAACCTAGAGATCAGACCGAACATATTGTTCACGGGGAAGCGCTTGAAATCGGCTACCGTGTGGGGTCAAGCAATCCTGCACAGCAATCCGGATGAGTAACAGCCCAACCACAGAGACCCGCGTTGCGGTGCTGGTCGACTGCGATAACGTCTCGCCTGAAATCCTTGAGCACGCGCTACGCATGGTGGCCCAGTTTGGCCGTGTTGTGCTGCGTCGCGGCTACGGCAACCAGGCCACGCTGGCCAACAAATGGCAAGACGCCTTGGTACGCCTAGCGTTTACGCCGTGCCTGCAGTACCAGTATGCGGCTGGCAAGAACACCGCTGACATAGCTCTGGCGCTGGACGCGTTGGAAGCGCTTTTCGATGAAAGAGCGGACACCTTCTGCCTGGTCACCAGCGATTCCGATTTTGCCTACCTGTGCCGCAAGTTGCGTGAGCGTGGAGCGACGGTGTGCATCGTCGGTGAGCCCAAGACCCCCGATGCCTTGCGCAACGCCAGCGACCAGTTTTTCGAATGGGTCCGTCCCGCGCCACCGGCCGAGCAGGTCCTCGACTCTGCTCAAAAGCCCGCGGCGAAACCGGAGCCTCCACACGCCGATCAGGCCAAGCAGGAGCCTCCCAAGCTTGTGGTCAAGCGCAGGCCACGCTTTCTTGTGGAAGCCGTGGCGCTTCTTGCCAGCGATACATCGGAGGGCAAGGTGGGCCTTGGCGCCCTAGGCCAATACCTCAAGCGCACCGATCCGGCCTTCTCTCCACAGACTTACGGGCACTCCGGGTTGTTGAACATGGTCAAGACGTATGACCTGCTGGCGCCTCAGCAGGAGCCGGGAGGGCATTGGTCGGTGAGCCTGCAGCCCAAGACGGAGAGTGCACCGGAGACGGAAGCACCGCGCGTGTAGGGCTCTGGCCTGGGTAGTGCTGGTGCGTTCTTTCTTGCCATGTCTGAGGAGATGTCGGTGAAGCGTTCAGAACTTTATGGGCTGGTCTGGAAAACGCCACTCCGGCATCTGGGACCTCAATTGGGCCTGTCGGACGTTGGCCTGTCCAAACTCTGCCGCAGGTACAACATTCCTGTGCCGCCTGTCGGCTTCTGGACCCGCCATGCGGCTGGCAAGCCAAGTCTCCCCACACCATTGCCGCCGGCTGATGTGGATGCCGTGATCCGTTTGCCGGAAGAGGGGATGACTGCGGCACGGTCGGCTGATGTCACGAGGTCCCAGCAGGTCCGGCAAACCTTCTCACGCGCGAAAGACGGCATTGCCGTGTCGCCCATCGAAATACCGACCTCACTCGACAAATGCCATCCGCTGGTGGCCAAGACGGCACGCTTTTTCCAGTCCATCGAGCGCGAGGAGCAGAAGCGGGCACGGGACAGGGAACGTGCTGCGGCTCAGGGGCGGCCTTTCTTCGGCGGCATCACAGGACACCATATGTCGATGGGACGGTACATCACCGACGAAGGTTGCCTGCGAATCACCGCCACGACGGCCAACATTGACTGGATTCTTCGTTTCCA
>CALMCS010000847.1 GCA_937862875.1 uncultured Comamonadaceae bacterium | reverse complement strand
GTCCTTCAGGCGGCTGTTGGTCATGCCCAGCTGGGCGATGGCGTGAAGTTTCTCGGCGATGACCGTGTACGTCGGGTAGGCCCGCAGCCGGGGTGCAGGAAGATCGTCCAGAAGGACCGGATAGACAGAATCCACCGGCGCAGGTGTGACGGCATCGCCAAAGCCCACATCGATCTGCGTCTTGCAGCGCGCCTTGGCCAGTTCGCCCGCGATGATCACGCGGACGCCGCCGTAGCCGGCTTCCTTGCGGATTTCCTCGACTGTGACCGAGGCGGAATCAATGCCATGCCGTCGTCAACAGCCACGGCGGTGATGTCGCGGAAAGTTTCGGCCACCGATGTCAAATCGCTCGCGCCGAAGCCAAGCAGATCGGCGTCTCGCGTCGCTCGGTGCGGCATGTCATACCAGAGTGTGAACAGCAGTGCACCCTTGAGCAAAAAACGATCCGCGTGCTTTGATCGGGTCATGCGGTAGAGGATGCGCTCGAGAGCGAAGCGCACAAGCACCTGATTGAAATCGACACCCTGCGCTTTCGCAACGTTGAGCAGGCGCGCACGGACGGACGCGGCGACGTTTGGATTTGCGGGGTTCATCCGATGCTCTCCAGGTAGGGCCGGATCACGTTGGCCACGCGGCAGACTTTTGCGTAGCGCCAGATGTCATCGACGGATGCCTTGTTACGGGCCCGGGCGTCCTTCAGCGCCTCCAGCGCCACGTCCAGGCCGAACTTGTTGCGGTGCTTGAAACAGTCCGCCACGGTCTTGGCCACACCGTACACCCGGAGCTTGACCCCATCGCTTTCCACTTCGTCAATGCCCGCCGTGTAGGCTTCGCCCGTGAACTGCACCATCTTGATTGGCGGATAGTCGAACCGTGGGGTATGGCTGCCGCGTGGCATGGCGATCCAGACCTGGCGCGGCAGTTGGGTGGTCAGCTCGTGAAACTGCAGCGCAGTTAGCAGGCAAAAAACGGCTTGTGGCACCTTGGTGGCGACGGTCACTAGACTCTCGTGTTCGGACCCCTGGGACTCCGGCAGGCGGTACAGGCCACGCCCAATCTTCTCCAGCAGGCCTGCGGCTGTCATGCGCGTCAGGACGATCCGGGGCGCATCGATGACGTCCAGATCGCTAGCTCGCAGCAGCCCCTTCTGGCTGGCTAGACCAAGAACGCGCTGGGTGTGGGTGTCGGAGAGCATGGTTGGAGTAAGTTCCGTTTATTCGTCGAATGCAATATTTAGACGAAATATAGGAACACCAGCAACAACGGCCTACGGGTTCACCACCCGACACCCGGTGCGGCCGCCAGACCCGGATATTGCAGGGTGACGATCCAAACCTGCCAACAACCTTGCACCAAGCCTCATGTTGGTCAGCAGTTGGGCACGTCGCAGCAAAACGCTGCTCACCCCCTATCCCAAGCGTAGAAAGTTGAAATGCGAGCAAAAAGCTAACTTTTCGGGGGTGTTTCAAGCACGCTCATACTCAAGAATTAATGGCATGAAGAGTCACTTCAACCTGCCAATGGTCTCCCCATCCGGTGCAGCACTCTTGACTGCCGCAGGGGTTCCATCCTCAATGGATGCTGCCCGCTCTGCCGTCGACGTCATCAAGACCTGCCTGCGGGCTGCCGCCCGGAAATGGCCCGACGCACCGATCGGCGCATGGGTGTCTGCCGCGGGCCACTTGGAATCAAGGCTACGTGAGGCGGCCGTCAGTGACGACGCGATGGCTGTAAGGCTGTCGAGAGACCCTTCAGACAACTTCATTCTGCTGCATGCCATCCTTAAATGGGAGCCACCGTTTTCACAGGCTGGTATCGACTTTGACCTCACCGCACTTCTGGGGCGTGCCTTCGCCGTCCGCGCCGAGCACGGCACGACTCTACCTGTTGACCTGATCAACGGAGCACTTACCCTGCGCCGGGCAAGTCAGGCCAAGGGGAGGCGCGCACGCGATTGGGAACTACTGCTCGGCGTTGCCCTTTGTTCAACAGAAGATCTCCATAGATTCCGCCAGAGCTTGGCGCCAAACAGCCCCTGCCTGTCGCTGGTCACACAGTTGATCGAGGTAACGAGTAAATCCATCAACGGGCCACTACCGACCCAAGCGCGCCAGCCAGAGGGGATCGATTTCACAGAGCGTCACGCAGAAATCGACTCGACCGAAAGTGAACCGAGCGTTCTACCTGCGGCCAACGACCTTCACGGCGACTCAAACAATCTGTCGGCGTCTCAGTCCTTCTCCATGGATGACGACGAGGACCAATCCCATATCCCAGACATCAAACGCCGGATCGCCGCTGCGGACTACTCCAACTTTGCAGAAAAGCTGGGGATTTACCACCGAGATCAGCTTCTTCCAGAGGATCTTCGCATCGTCACACGACGGCTCGTACAACTCTTGGATGCCTCAGATCGTGTTCGTTCCGGCTATGCACTGCTGGCCTTGATCAGTCTCATTACTGGATGCACAGACAAAGTCGCGTTGAATCTGCGCTTTGCCCCCAAAGACACCATCTGGCTCGACCTGGATCGACAAGCATGGGCATGGAATTTTGGTGCGTACCGTGGTCATGATGGCCTGCCGGAAACTGAGTTCGAAGCCGTCTACTGCCCTCTTCCCTCCCTTGTGATCCAAAGGCTGAGCGCCCTACAGGCGCTCGCGACCAGTCCTGTGGAAACCTTGGGTGAATTGATCGTTGCCAGTCAGCACAGGACCCGTTTTGACCTCGATGATTTCCGGAACTTTCTGCGCGCATGTGGAGATACTGCGCACCCAGCCCATCGTGGCCGCTTTGCACGGTCACTGACGACCGTTGTCCTGGAACGCACAGGGTCGGACATGACAGCAGCCCTGTGCACTGGCAGGTTCCATGCCACAGCACCAGCGGCGCTTTACTACTACGGGCCCACTACCGCACTGATAGAAGATCGAATGGGCGCGGTCTACCAATGGCTTGGACTTGGTGACTCTGCGCGATCTGCTTGCGGATCTTTCCGCCAGGGTTGCATCAAAGTACTCGACGACCATCAGTGCACCGCCGGCTGGCAATCCCTTGTCGCAGCCATCGACCAGGCAAGGATCGATACCCTGGCGGCGCCAAGCAACGAGACCTGGCTGCACGCCAATGCTTGGATGAGCCTGCTCGCGTTTGGGTTCGTGGTCCAGACAGCACACCGCGGAATCCGCTTGGATCGACTCACGTTTGGTGCCCTCTTTACCTCACCGTGCATGGGAACCATCCACGACAAGGATGACGCGCTGGGAGCGCGCGCCCAGCCTCGCCTCATTCCCTGGACTACGACAGTGCAAGGACTGCTTTCTGCAGCGCTCGAATGCCACGAGATCGTCAACAAAAGTGGTGAGAAATCTGCTGTTGATGCAGATAACCCTGTTTTTGTTCAATGGGCAACAAATGAAGGGACTACTGCGATTCGGACCTCTCACCTCACGCCAATCGCCGCGAAGTACTTCGGGCGTGACGTGAATTTTGGGCGCAGCCAGTGGGTCACCAGCCTGGACCGAGATGGCGCTGATCGTTGGCTCATCCGAACTTTGACTGGACACGCAAGGGATCTAACACGAACATCTGGGGCATATCTAGATGTTCCACCTGTGGTCGCAGCGGATCGACTGCGCGCAGCCATGGAGAGCACCGGCCGCAAAGTCTTTGGTTCAAGACAAGTGTTCGCTACCAGCGCTGCTTGGAAACCAGCCGGACTTTCTCCTGACAAGACTGATCTCCATCCTGCGCAGCCCGGCTCCAAGGTCCCCGATCAGCGAACTGTGCTGCTTCCCATTTCGGTCCGCAGCCAGATGGGCTGGTCGATGGCCCACAAAATGCGCTCTTCGTGGGCGCAGGGAAAAAGCAATGCATCCGCTCCGGCCCTCGCACTGCTGCACCTGCTCTTCATTGATTTGGTCACAGATCCTGACTGCGCTCTTGATGCGGTCCTTTCCACTGAGTCATCTGGAATTTCCCAGCGATTGGGCCTGCGTCAGGGACTGTTGTGGAAGCGACCTCACCTGGTTGGTGCGACCTGGCTGCCGATTCAGCCCTCCACCTGGTTGCTGCTTGAAAAGGCCCGGCCTGCATCACTCAACCGCACGACT
>CALMCS010000846.1 GCA_937862875.1 uncultured Comamonadaceae bacterium | reverse complement strand
GGTGCCGAGATGCCGGGCGCGACCAGTGCGAAGGGCAGCACATCGAGCGGCGCGATCCAGCCCATGCTCGCAAACAGGTCACCCGCGGCCAGCACCACGGCCAGCACCGCGACCGGTGCCATCAAGGCGTTGGCGATGGCCAACGAGCCGATGATCGGACGCAGCATGTTCATGAACGCATCGACAAAACCATCCACCGCCGCGCTGTAGTTGGCATGGGCCTTTCCGCCCACGCCGAAGGTCTTGATCACCGGAATGCCGTTGACGAACTCCACCACCGCATTGTTGACCCGGGCCTGTCCGTTGCCGAATGCCTGGGTCTGCTCTTCGTCGAAGTTCATCGCCGAGCCGATCAGCACAAAGCCCACCACATAGGGCACCAGCGCGACCAGCGCCAGACGCCAGTCCATCGCCAACAGATAGATCAGCGAGACCAGAACCGCGCCCAGGGTGCGGCCCAGCGTGGTGTAGTAGTGCGCCGTCATCTCGTGCAACGTGCCAATGTCGTCCTGCATCGCCTGCTTGACTTCACCCGATGCATGGCTGGTGAACCATCCCAGCGGCACCTGTCCGAGGCGTTTGGCCACCGTCAGCCGCAGATGCCGGGTGAGACGGTTGTCGGCCACATGCGCCAACGCCTGTGCGGCCATCGACAACAGCAGGCCGACAAACAGGGCGACGACGCTGTAGACCACGGTCTGCCAGATTTGCGCCTGGGCCTGCGCAATCGCGGCAGGGATGGACTCCGCGCTGCTGTCCAGCGCGATGTGTGCAATGTGGGCGATGCCGGCCAGCGGCACCAAAGTGAGTGCCGAGCCCAGACCCGCCACCACGGAGGCGACCATCAGCCGCGTGTGAATGGGCTGCAGGATCAGGCTAAGCGGTGAGGGGGCTTTGGGCGGCGCAGTGGTCGCTTCATTGGTGCTCATGAAAATCCCTGTGAGTACGTTGAGGGGGGAGGGCTCCGATCCGCGCAATGCGTTCGGCCCGAAAATGCGGGGGCGGTGCGCTTGCGACCCTGCCGAAGAGGCTCGCGAACGCTCCAGAACTGTCCTTACCCGGTTCGCCAGACCTACAGAAAGACGAATTGGTAAATGAGAATCTTTATCATATGGAGGCCCGTGACCGGTGTCATTGGTCAATTCAGACAAAGGATTCTTCAATCCAGCCAAACCGAGCCGCAGGGGCGGCGGGCACGGTGGTACGCAGCTGCGATGGCTGCGAAGTGCGTTGCGTTCCGCTCAACGGCCTCTGCCGACCCCGGCGCTCGGGGCCCATCCAGCAATTCGGCGTTCAGAAATTGCAGATGGATATAATGAGAACTATTCTCATGTAAATCACTGCGCCCCATGTCCTCCCTGTCTGCTGCTGACCCTGTGCACTCGATGTATGTCGACCACCATGCGTGGCTGCACGGCTGGCTGCTGCGCAAGCTGGGCAACAACTCGCATCAGGCGGCGGATCTGGCGCAGGACACGTTTGTGCGGGTCATCGCAGGCCAGCAGACGGAGTCCATTCGCGAGCCCCGGGCCTACCTCACGACGCTTGCACAGCGCGTGCTCTACAACTTCTGGCGCAGACGCGAGCTGGAACATGCGTGGCTGGATGCGTTGGCCACCATGCCCGAGGAGTTGGCCCCATCGCCAGAAGACTACGCGCTGGTGCGCGAGGCGATCGAGTCCATCGATTTGGTCCTGGAAGGCATGTCGGCCAAGGTCCGCCAGGTGTTCCTGCTGCGCAGGCTGGACGGCCTGAAATACACAGAAATCGCTGTGGAAATGAAGGTCTCCGTCGCGACGGTGGAGCGCTACATGAAACAGGCACTGGTGCATCTCATGCAGTTGGGCGACTGAAGCCATGATGGGCAATGCCACCGAGCAAGCCATTGACTGGTTCGTGCGACTCGATTCGGGTGACGCGAGTACCCAGGACCGACAGGCCTTTGATGACTGGTTGCGCGAGTCGCCACTGCACGCGCAGGCGTGGGCCGCTTTGCAGCAGCGCTTGTCCAGCACGGTGGACACGGCGTTGGTGCAGCTGCGTCAGCACGGCAACAGCCCGCTCGGGCGACAAGCGCTGGTAGCGCCGATTCCGAGCGCGGCACGGCGGCGCAGCCTGTTGGGCGGAGGGTTGGCCTCACTGGTGGCGGCCGTCACCGCGGGCTGGTGGGTCCATCGTGAGACGCCGCTGTCCACGCTGGCGGCCGACCTGCGTACCGGCACCGGCGAGCGCATGCAACACCTGCTGCCGGATGGCAGCGAGATCACGCTCGATGCGCGTTCCGCGGTCGATATCGACTACAGCCCGTCGCAACGCCTGGTGCGTCTGCGTCAGGGCGCG
>CALMCS010000845.1 GCA_937862875.1 uncultured Comamonadaceae bacterium | reverse complement strand
GTCAATTGCCCCAACGCACCACGCAAGGTGGGATGCGCAAACCGATACCCACTTCCCACCGCACGCACCGGCGCAACATCCTGTCCGCACAGCAACAACTCCGACATCTCGCCCAAGCCGGTGCGCAGCACCCATGCCGGCACGCGCATCCAGACGGGCCTGCCGTACGCTGCGGCGAGGGTCTGCGCGAAGTTTTGCTGGGTCGTGGTTTCTGGCGCAACGACGTTGAGCGGGCCGCGAATGACGGGTTCTGTGATCGCGTGAAGAATCAGTCCCACTACGTCGTCGAGATGAACCCATGGCATGGCCTGTTGGCCTGAGCCGAGGATTGCGCCCAAGCCCAGTCGTGCCGACAGAGCCAGTGGGGCGAATGCGCCGCCGCCGTGGCCGAGGACGATGCCGGGGCGCAGGCGGACTACGCGGATTCCCAGGTCTTCGTTGATTTGTGCGGCTTGTTCGATGGCGGTACACAGGTCGGATTGGAAGCGTCCGGGCTCGGCGGGGGCGGATTCGTCGAGTGGCGTGGCGCTGCCCGGCAGGCCGTAGTAGCCGACGGCCGATGCGCAGATCAGCACCTCGGGCTTGTGGGTCAGGCGCTGCAGGAGGCGACGTACCGATTCCGCGGTGCGCAGGCGACTGCCGAGCAGCACCTCGCGGCGTGCGGCGGTCCATGGTGTGCCGAGGATGGATGCGCCTGCGAGATTCACGACCGCGTCGATGCGGGTTTCGCTGGGGATGTCTTCGAGGCGATCGATGGCCCAGGTGTTGGCTCCGAGACCGGCGCGGGCTTGCAGTGGGTCGCGGGTGAGCACGATGACGCGGCGGCCTTCGCGTTGCAGGCGTCTCACGAGCGCCGAGCCGATGAAGCCGGTGCCGCCGGTCACGAGGACCGTGGAGCCGCCGAGCGCTTGTGGTTCGGCGTGCGTGTCATCCTCGTTGGCGGCGATTTGGTCGAGGTGCCTCACCGCCAGGATGTTGCGTGCGCTCCAGATCAGCACGCAGATGGCGGCGACGGAAAACATCCATGACCAGATGCCGAACGATGCAGTGCTCAGTTGCGTCGGCAGTTGCGCCGCCTGCCAGAACATGGGGCCAATCAAGCCGAGCAGCAGGCCGTAACTCACGGTGAGCACGGTGTGCAATGCGCGCTCGAGTGGTGGCAGCTTGCGGCTGCGGTCTTCCTCCAGAAAGTCGGCAACGGTGATGAACATTTCGATGATCAGCAGCGCAGCGGGCAGAAGCACCCACCAGCCTTGAAATTGCAGCCAGGCGAGGCCCGCAAACAGCAGGCCGTAGATGGCTTCGCGCGCGGCGTGCAGGCGCAGTTCGTAGCGGGCGGAGGTGCGCTGCGGCAGTCGCGCTTCGAGTTCGTGGTGCCAGAAGTTGTCGAAGGCTCCGAGCAAGGCTTGAACGGTCAGGACCGAGAAAATGAGGTTCATGGAGGTTTGCATGATCAGGACTCCAGTGGGTCGTTGAAGACACCGGTTTGATGAAAGGTGTGGCCCCACAGGGGGTGGTTCATGTCGAGCGTGAAACGGAAGCGGCCGGGGCCTTCGTCTCGGTGCTCGACGCGGCAGGTGCCGGGGGTGAATAGCGCTGGAACGGGCAGGCGCCAATTCCCGAGGAGCAAGAAGTAGCGGCGGCTGTAGAACACCAGGGCACCGTCTTCCACGCACACTTCCAGACCCATGGAGAGGCCGCCGTCCGTGCATTCCTCGAGGCCGCCATTCGCGCCGATGCGCTTGGTGGAACGCACGAACTGGCTGCCTTCGGTTCCGGCGGTGCCGAGTTGGCGCTCCCAGATCACGCCGCCCGCGCCGTCGCCGCGAACGTTCACTTGCGTGGGCACTTCACCCTGACGCGATGCGGCGAGGGGGCTGCCCATCAATCCAGCGAGTACCGAGAAGACGCGTCCCACCACCGAGGCGCGCAGCTGCATCGCGCCTTCGTAACAAACGCTGGCGTGGCCGGCGGCGAAGCGCCGGCGGATGGCGGGCGAGAGCTGTTGCCATGCGGCGGGGCCAAGCAGTTGGGCGATGTCCAGCTCGGGCCGGTTGGCGCGTTGTGCGGTGGAGTGGAGCGAGGTGTTCATGCCTTACTCTTTGCAGCATCCGTGCCACTTTGTAAGCTGTTGATTTGATTGGGATATTGTTTTTGACTGTCAACTTTGGATACAGCTGTTTGGCGGCATGCGTCAACGCCGTTTACAGTGCTGGCCATGGCTATTCACATTGCTTTGTTGATCACGCTGCTCGAAACCCTGGGCTTGAGCGCGGTGCTGCTCGTCTGGGCCAAGCAGGTTCATGGCGCGCGGCTGCTGGTGGTGTTTCTGTTCGGTGT
>CALMCS010000844.1 GCA_937862875.1 uncultured Comamonadaceae bacterium | reverse complement strand
TGATGATGTCCTTGCTGCGGTCCTTGATCTTGATGTAGCCGTCGGGGTACTGCACGGCCAGGTCGCCGCTGTGGAACCAGCCGCCACGGAACGCCTCTTGGGTCGCCTCGGGGTTCTTGAGGTAGCCCTTCATGGCGATGTTGCCCTGGAACATGATCTCGCCCATGGTTTCACCATCGTGCGGCACGGGCAGCATGGTCTCGGGGTCGAGCACCGCGGCCGAGCGTTGCAGGTGGTAGCGCACGCCTTGACGCGCATTGAGACGCGCGCGCTCGCCGATGTCGAGCGCGTCCCATGCCTCGTGCTTGGCGCAGACCGTGGCCGGGCCGTAGGTTTCCGTGAGGCCGTAGACATGGGTGATGTCGAAGCCCATCGCCTCCATGCCTTCGATCATCGCGGCCGGCGGGGCCGCGCCTGCGACCATGGCCTTGACGCCCGCAGGAACGCCCTCCTTCATCGCCGCCGGTGCGTTCACCAGCAGGCTCTGGACAATCGGCGCGCCGCAGTAGTGGGTGACGCCGTGGTTGCGGATGGCATCGAAGATCGCCTGCGCTTCCACACGGCGCAGGCACACGTTCACGCCCGCGCGGGCCGCCACCGTCCACGGGAAGCACCAGCCGTTGCAATGGAACATCGGCAGCGTCCACAGATACACCGAGTGTTTGGGCAGATCCCACTCCAGCACATTGCTGATCGCGTTCATCGCCGCGCCGCGGTGGTGATAGACCACGCCCTTGGGATTACCGGTGGTGCCGCTGGTGTAGTTGAGCGCAATGGCATCCCACTCGTCGGCGGGCAAGCGCGGCGCAAACTGGGCATCGCCCTTGGCGACGAAGTCCTCATAGGTCTGGCTGCCCACGAGCTGCGCGGCCGGGCCGTACGACGCGTCCAGCACGTCGATCACCAGCAGCGGGGTCTGCAGCTTGCGCAGCGGCAGCGCCTTGGCCACCAGCGGTGCAAATTCCGGATCGACGATCAGCACCTTGGCCTCGCCGTGGTCCAGCATGAAGGCGATGGTCTCGGGATCGAGCCGCGTGTTCAGCGTATTCAGCACCGCACCGGTCATGGGGATGCCGAAATGCGCCTCGACCATGGGCGGCGTGTTGGGCAGCATCACCGCCACGGTGTCGTTCTTGCCCACGCCCGCCTGGACGAGGCTGCTCGCCAATTGGCGGCAGCGCGCATAGGTCTGGCCCCAGGTCCGGCGCAGGTCGCCATAGACCACGGCGAGGTGATCGGGATAGACCTCGGCCGTGCGCTCGATGAACGACAGCGGCGTCAGCACGGCGTGGTTGGCTTCGTTCTGGGGAAGATTCTGGTCAAAAATGCTGAGAGTCACGGTGTCTCCTGAGTTGGTATGTGCCGGCGCAATAAACACATTAAATCAAAGAGCGCTGACACCAAGCTTAGGGCCATCATCACCCCTTCCGGGTGTCGACGTGCGACCAAAGTAAGGCCGATTGCCCGCGCGAGTATCTGGCTTGGGCGAAAATAGCGCCGTGTCCATCCCCCAGTCATTCATCCAAGACCTGCTATCCCGCGTCGACGTCGTCGACATTGTGGGTCGCTATGTGCAGCTCAAAAAAGGCGGCGCCAATTACATGGGCCTGTGCCCGTTCCATGGGGAAAAGTCGCCTTCTTTCAGTGTGAGTCCGACCAAACAGTTCTATCACTGCTTCGGTTGCGGAAAGAACGGGAATGCCATCGGCTTCCTGATGGATCACGCGGGTCTGGGCTTCCGGGAGGCCGTGCAGGACCTCGCGCAGCAGGCGGGGATGCAGGTGCCGGACGACGACGAGCGCTCTCCGCAAGACCGCGAACGCGCCGCCGAGCAGCGCAAGAAGCAGGCCACGCTCAACGATGTGCTCGAAAAAGCCGGCGAATCCTGGCGCAAGCAGCTGCGTGAGTCGTCCCGTGCGATTGGCTACTTCAAGGGGCGCGGCGTGTCGGGCCAGATCGCCAAGCTCTACGGGCTCGGCTATGCCCCCGAAGGCTGGCGCAATTTAGCCAGCGTGTTCCCCAATTACGACGACGCGCTGCTGGAGGAAAGCGGCCTGGTGATCGTGAATCAGGAGGACGACAAGCGCTACGACCGCTTCCGCGACCGCGTGATGTTCCCGATCCGCAACGTCAAGGGCGAATGCATTGGCTTTGGCGGGCGCGTGCTGGGCGACGACAAGCCCAAATACCTGAATTCCCCCGAAACCGAGGTCTTCCACAAGGGCCGTGAGCTCTACGGCCTGTTCGAGGCCCGCAACGCGATTCGCGACGCCGGCTACGTGCTCGTCACCGAAGGCTATATGGACGTGGTGGCGCTCGCGCAGTGGGGCTTCCCCAATGCGGTCGCCACCCTCGGCACGGCCTGCACACCCGATCACGTGCACAAGCTGTTCCGCTTCACCGACACCGTGGTCTTCAGCTTCGACGGCGACTCCGCCGGCCGCCGCGCGGCGCGCAAGGCGCTGGACGGTGCCCTCGCCTATGCCAGCGACACGCGCAGCGTGAAGTTTCTGTTTCTGCCGAGCGAGCACGACCCCGACAGCTTTGTGCGCGACTTCGGCACCGACGCCTTCGCCCGCGAAATCAGCAGCGCGCTGCCGCTCAGCCGTTTTCTGGTGGAGGCCTCGAGCGAAGGCTGCGATCTCAGCTCCGCGGAAGGCCGCGCGCACATGCTCGCCAACGCCCGCCCGCTCTGGGCAGGGCTCCCCGACGGCGCGCTCAAGCGCCAATTGCTGGTCGAGCTGGCCGAGCTGGGCCAGCTGCCATCGGCCGACCTGAGCCAGCTGTGGGCGCAGGCCGCGCAGCAGCAGGCCCTGCGAGGCGGTGGCGGCGGCAGTGCGGGCGGCGGCAGCCCCCGGCCATCCAGCCCCGGCCACGGCTTCGATGACGGCCAGAACTGGGATATCCCCAACGAACTCGCCTCGTGGGAGCGCGAGGGCGAGCCCTCGTACGCGCAGGGCGGCGACTTCCCCCCGCAAGGCGGCTACCCGTCGTCGTTCCAGAAGAAACCCTGGACGCCCGGCAGCGGCAGCAATGGCAAAGGACCGTGGAAAAAACGCTGGGGCAAGGACGCCGACCCGCCTCCGCAACCCCCCATGCCGCGCGACGCTGTAAGAAAAGGTGAAGACCAGGCCATCTGGCTGCTGGTCTCGCACATGGACTTTCTCGAAGACCTGTCTCAGGAAGACCACACCACGCTCTGCGACCTGCCCTCGCCGCATGGCCCGGTGTTCGTCTGGCTCGAATCCCAGTTTCTGGAGCATGGCGCACTCGCGTCCAACGCGCTGCTCGAAGCGCTGCAAGGCCATGAAAAAGAAGGCTTTGTTCGCAAACTGCTGAGCAAATCCATCACCCAGGCAGAGTCAGATCTGCCCGATTCCACCGCCACCGCCGAGTTGGCCGAGCAGCGCAAACAGCTGCGCGAAGAACTGCGCGCCGAGCTGCGGGACATCCTGAACCGCCTCATCATCGACAGCCTGAGACGCCAGGAAAGCCAGCTGATTTTGCTCGCCGGACAGGATCCCAGCGCCCTCGAAAGATACAAAATATTACAAAACCGGCGCAAAGCACTGGAAAATACCAATCTGTCAAGCTCTTGATAATGCTGTAAAAGGTATAATTTAAAGCTAGTCGGCAAGAGCGACAGCAGCACCTCCGGATCAGGCGCCCGTGATAAACACGCACAACAGCCTCCCCCACCGCAAGGACTGCACTCCAAATGTTCGCCCAGACATCTTGCCAGCGAGGATTTGATCCTCACTTAGCGAAGGTACGACCTTCGTCTGCTTGCTTACCCGCGCCGGGATAGTTGGCGCTTGCGTTTTCTTTGTGTGTTCGTTTTTGATCCTGAGGTAATACATGCCCGTTCAAAAGTCCGCGAAGTCGGCCAAGACTGCTCAAGGCACTGCTGCGAAGTCCGTTTCCAAAGCCGCTGTGAAATCCGTCACCAAGGTTCCAGCCAAAGCTGCTGCGCCCGCCCCCAAAAAGGCGGTGGCAAAGCCTGCTGCCAAGGTGGCAAAGAAAGAAGAAGTCAAGACCGTGCCTGCCAAGAAAATTGTTGCCTCTGCAGAACCCACCGATGAATTGAAGGTCAAGAAGCCTGCTGCCCGCGCCAAGACTGCCGCGGACGAAGCGGCTGATGACGACACGCCCAAGAAGCGCCCTGGCCGTCCCGCCAAGGCTGCCGGCGCCGCCGACGCCAAGGCTGCTCCAGCCAAGCGCGGCCGCAAGCCCACCAAGGGCAAGGACGACGACGCCGGTGGTGATGACGCCGACCTGTCGGACATCGAATCCGACCTCGAAGGCGAGCCAGAAGCCGAAGTCGAACAGACGACCACCACGACCGCGACGGTCGAAAAGGTCAAGCCACTGCGCATGAAGATCAGCAAGGCCAAAGAACGCGCCTTGATGAAGGAATTCGGCCTGGACGAAACCGTCCTGTCCGAAGAAG
>CALMCS010000843.1 GCA_937862875.1 uncultured Comamonadaceae bacterium | reverse complement strand
TCCCCAAGGTGCGCGAGCCCAAGCAGCAAGACATCTGCTACGCCACGCAGAACCGCCAGGACGCCGTGAAGGTGCTGAGCGGCCAGGTGGATCTGGTGATCGTGGTGGGCAGCCCCACCAGCTCCAACAGCAATCGCCTGCGCGAGTTGGCGGCGCGTCTCGGTACGCGTGCCTACATGATCGATGACGCGGGCGAGCTCAAGCACGAGTGGTTCGAGGGCGTGGCGCGCGTGGGCCTCACGGCGGGTGCGTCTGCGCCCGAGGTGCTGGTGCAGGACGTGGTGTCGCGCATCAAGGAACTGGGTGCGGTGTCCGTTCGCAAGATGGACGGAATCGAAGAAACCATCAAGTTTCCGCTGCCCAAGGGCCTCAAAATCGACCCGGCAACGGGCCTCGAAATCGAAGTGCGCAAGGCTCCGGAGACCGGCCGCACGGCCTGAGTGGCGTCATTGAGACGCGAGCTTCAGCGATCCTTGGATCGCTGAATACTATCTTTTTGATAGCGCGTATGGGGTTCCATATGTAGGGATTTCTCGCATTTGTCGCAGAAATTTCATAGTAATCCGGATCCTGCCTCTATGATGCCCGTAGCACGCTGCGGGTACTGGCTCAGCCCGATTTGGCATGTGCTTTTACAATTCGGGCTTGATAACTCTAAGGGAGCACTAGGTCTCCCTGACTATGGAAATAGCACTACTGTTCGCTCTCATCCTGCTCAATGGCTTGTTTGCCATGTCCGAGCTGGCCTTGATTTCGGCTCGCAAGACGCGGCTGCAAAAACTCATCGATGAGGGCGATAGCGGCGCAAAGGCAGCCGTCAAACTCGGCGAAGATCCCACGCGGTTCCTCTCCACCATTCAAATTGGCATCACTTCGATCGGCGTGCTCAACGGTATCGTCGGTGAAGCGGCGCTGGCCAAACCTCTGAGCGACTGGTTCCTGTCGCTCGGCATGGATCCCAAGACGGCGGGCTACGTTGCGACCGGTCTGGTCGTGGTGCTGATCACCTACTTCTCCATCGTGGTGGGCGAGCTGGTTCCCAAACGTCTGGGCCAGAGCTATCCAGAAACACTGGCGCGCGTCGTCGCCCGGCCCATCAACTGGCTGGCGATTGCCACCAAGCCGTTTGTGCGTCTGCTGGCCGGATCCACGCAGGCTTTGCTGCGTGCGCTCGGGGTCAAGGAAGGCTCGACCAATGCCGTGACCGAAGACGAAATTCACGCGGTGCTGGCCGAAGGTACAAGTGCCGGCGTGATCGAGTCGCATGAGCACGAGATGGTGCGCAACGTGTTCCGCCTGGACGATCGCCAGATCGGCTCGCTGATGTTGCCCCGTGCCGATGTGGTGTATCTCGACGTCGAAGACTCGTTCGAGGACAACCTCAAGCTGGTGGAAGAGTCCGACCACGCCCGCTTCCCGGTCGTGCGCGGCAGCATGGAAAACATCCTGGGCGTGATCAATGCACGCCAGTGGTTGGCCCGTGCGGTGCGCCAGCCCGAGACCCGTGGTCTGGGCGAGCAGCCTTTGAAGCCCGCTCTGTATGTGCCCGAAACCATCAACGGCCTCGAATTGCTGGACGAGTTCCGCCAATCCGATGTGCAGATGGCGTTCGTGATCGACGAATACGGTGAAGTGCAGGGCATCGTCACGTTGCAGGACCTGATCGAGGCGATCACCGGCGAGTTCCAGCCGCGCGATCCCGAAACATCATGGGCGCTGCAGCGCGAAGACGGCAGCTGGTTGCTGGACGGCCACATTCCCGTGCCCGAACTCAAGGACCGCCTGAATCTGGACAGCGTGCCCGAAGAGGAGCGTGGTCGTTATCACACGCTGAGCGGCATGCTCATGTTCCTGACCGGCAAGCTGCCCGCAGAAACCGACGCGGTCCAGTGGGAAAACTGGCGCTTCGAAGTGGTCGACATGGACGGCAAGACGATCGACAAGGTGCTGGCCACGAAGGTGCCCGAGCCTGAAATCGATCTCTCGGGTGATTCAATCTCCGGCTGATCCGAAAACCCCAACCATCCCGAGTGCTGCGCGTCGTGAAAACAACATGGCGCGCAGCCTTTGTACTTCTGGCCCGTTAAAATCGTTGCCCTATGCTAGACATTCTCCTTCTCCGTAAAGACCTCGACTCGGTCATCGCTCGTCTCGAGAGCCGCAAAAAACCTCAGGCGTTCCTGAATGTGGACGCGTTCAAGACGCTCGAGTCCGAACGCAAGACCATCCAGATCCGCACGGAGGAGCTGCAATCCAAGCGCAACCAACTGTCCAAACAGATTGGCATGCTCATGGGCAAGGGCGAGAAAGACGCTGCCGAGGCCGCCAAGGCCGAAGTGGCCGCGCTCAAGGTCGAGCTCGACACGTCCGCCACCCGTCTGGACCAGATCCAGATCGACATGCTGGCGATGCTGCAGGCCGTCCCCAATCTGCCGCACGAAAGCGTGCCCGTGGGCTCCGACGAGTCCGGCAACGTGGAAGTGCGCCGCTGGGGCACACCGCGCGAGTTCGATTTCGCCGTGAAGGATCACGTGGATGTCGGCACGCCGCTGGGCCTCGATTTCGACCTCGGCGTCAAGATCACCGGTGCACGCTTCACCGTGATGAAGGGCGGCATCGCCCGTCTGCACCGTGCGCTTGCGCAGTTCATGCTCGACCTGCAGACCGGCGAGCACGGCTACACCGAGTGCTACGTGCCGTACATCGTCAACTCCGAGTCGCTGCGCGGCACCGGCCAGTTGCCCAAGTTCGAAGGCGATCTGTTCGCTGCCAAGAAGGGCGGCCAGGACGCCGAGCCCGTGCCGGACAATGCAGCGCTGTACCTGATCCCGACCAGCGAAGTGCCGCTCACCAACTTCATGCGCGACGAAATCGTGGCCGAAGCCGAGCTGCCGATTCGCCTGACCGCACACACGCCGTGCTTCCGCTCCGAAGCCGGCAGCCACGGTCGCGACACGCGCGGCATGATTCGCCAGCACCAGTTCGACAAGGTCGAGATGGTCCAGATCGTGCACCCCGAAAAGAGCTACGAAGCGCTGGAAGAGATGACTTCGCACGCGGAAGCCGTGCTGCAAAAGCTCGGCCTGCCGTACCGCGTGATGTCGCTGTGCACCGGCGACATGGGCTTTGGCGCTGCCAAGACCTATGACCTGGAAGTGTGGGTTCCCGCACAGGGCACGTTCCGCGAAATCAGCTCGATCTCCAACTGCGAATCGTTCCAGTCGCGCCGCATGCAGGCGCGTTTCAAGAACGCCGCTGGCAAGAACGAACTCGTGCACACCCTGAACGGCTCGGGCCTGGCCGTGGGCCGCGCGCTGGTCGCGTTGCTCGAGAACTTCCAGAACGCCGACGGCAGCGTCACGATTCCGGAAGTGCTGCGCCCCTACATGGGCGGTTTGGCCGTCTTGACCGCCAAGTAAGTGCATCTTTTGTAAAAGAATCTGGCGACTCTTGTCATCCCCCGGGATGGCCGCACGTTAAGGACTTGCAGCCCACAAAGCTGCGAGTCCTTTTCTTTTTTGAATGGAGTACCCGCCATGTGGAAGCTCGGTCGCCTTTTCACCATGTTCCGCAAGGAGCTGATGCTCGCGTGGGCCGTTCTGCGCGATCCGCGCTCGCCGCGTTCCGCCAAGATCGTGACGGTTCTGGCGGCGTTGTATGTGATCAGTCCGATTGATCTCATCCCCGATGCCATTCCGATTCTCGGCTGGCTCGACGACGGCTTGATTGCGTATTTTCTGTTGCAGCTGGCGTTCAAGTTTCTGCCGCCCGAATTGCTCGCGACGCTGCAGGCACGGGTGAATTCACGCAAGGCCGCCAAGGCTTGAAGCGACGTCTGGGCGATCGCTTTCCGGATGCCGTTCAGGGCTGCTTCTGAACGGCACCGGTTTTCCATTGGATGGATGATCCGAACCTGAACCTGAACCTATTGCCCATTCCGGCCTGGCTTCAATCTGCGCTCGGATCAGCCGCCACTGCGAAGCTCTTCATAGTTCGGCACCTCCCAAGGAGCGATGACGTCAAACGTGATGTCTGGCGATGGAAGCTTTTGGACCTCCACCCGCAGTTGTTCCTCCGACAGCAGTGACCAGCATGCTTCCGGTGGTCGCCTGGGGCCGGATTGGAAGGGCCGTTGCTGGAGCAATTCGGGACGGCAGAACGATTCGAGGTACTCCCGGTCTGCGTCGCTCATGAAGCGAGTGGCTTGGCTCACGTCGGCTCGGATCGCCTGCAGCGCGCCTTCGGTGGAATAGTTGCCCACGAGCTCATTCAAGTCCGCAAAGGCTTCCAGATAATGGGAGCAGACAAAATCCCGGAACGAGGCGTGGTCGATCTGACTGCTGTCCGAGTCATGCCAGACGAGCGAGACGCCCAGGAGCTGCTGCCCGTCCGGGGCTTCGTACGGCATGAGGCAGTACATGTCCCCAGCACCCGATTGCGCGAACGGCAGAAACCGCCGACCGCCTTGCACTTGCGGGATGAGCCACGATTTGATTTCGATGCGGGCCGTCTCTGCGTCGATCCATTCGAAGTCGCCGAAATTGATGAATGCGGGCGGGTTGTTCAGAATGCGTTCGCGGTAGGTGGACTGCCAGTCGGGCCCGTATTCGGTGGCCCCACTGGCAAGCAAATCCTTGAGCATGGGCGGCAGTGGGATTTGGGTTTCTGCAGAGATGGATTCGAATTCGGCGAGCTGGTTGTTCATGAAAAACTCCGTGGGCGAATCACCGCAATATAGCCAACTCGCCGCAACGGCGGTTACCGGTTGAAGGCAGGATCCGCCAACGCACTGTTGTTCACAAAGCTGTGATCCGTCAGCGCTTTGAGAAACGCCACCAGATCGGTCTTGTCCTGATCGTCGATGCGGATCTGCGCAATCAACGGGTCCTTGAACGGATTCAAGCGCCCATCGCCCGCGTACAAACCGTTGCCCACATTGCGCCCGCCGGCGGCGTAGAAGTCGAGCACCGCTTCGAGTGTGCCGATGCTGCCGTCGTGCATATAGGGCGCGGTGAGCTCGATATTGCGCAGGCTGGCGGTGCGAAACTTGCCCATGTCCTGAACCAGTTGGGTGATTTCAAACACGCCGCGATTCGGTTCGGGATAGGCCCCTGTGCCGCCGATATTGAACAGGCCGGTGTTGTGAAACACCGGCTCGCCACTGGAGCTGGACGCACTGGTGAACTGGTCGTTGAAATTGGCGCTGCCGTGGCAGCTGGCGCATTTCGCCTTGTCGCCAAAGAACAGTTGCATGCCGCGCGTTTCTGATTCGCTGAGGGTTTCCTTGCCCACGGTGAAGCGGTCGTAGCGGCTGTCGGCAGAGATCATCGTGCGTTCAAACGCGGCAATCGCCTTGACGATGTTGTCCCAGTTCAGCGGATCGGCCTCGCCCGCGAAGGCGGCCTTGAAGCGTGGCAGGTAGCTGCTGTCGCCCTTGAAGCGCGCGAGCACGTCGGCGCGGTTGCTGTCGTTCACACCCATTTCCACCGGATCGCTGCCGAAGATCGGCGTGAGCATTTGGTGCTCCAGGCTGCGCTCGTTGGGGTTGGCCCAGGTCAGCGTGGTGTGGTAGGCCACGTTGGCCAGGGGCTGGGCGTTGCGTGGATGGGTCTTGCCGGTGGAGCCCACCGAGAGCGCCCGGTTGTCGGTGAACGCGCTGGCCTGCGAATGGCAGCTGGCACAGGATTGCGTGCCGTTGCCCGAGAGGCGCGCGTCGTAGAACAGCGCGCGGCCGAGCTCGACCTTGGCGGTGTTCATCGGGTTGTCCTGGGGCACTGCGGGTGCGGCGAAACCGTTGGGAAGATTCCATTTCCAGGCTTCCGTAACAGGTGGCGTTTCGGTCGATGGGCTGCTCGACGACCCTCCGCCGCCGCAAGCTTGCAGGCTCAGTGCGAGTGCGAAGGTGGTTCCGACGAGGCGGATGGAAGAAATGGATTTTGTCTCTCGAGTTTTCTTGTGCATTGGCTTCATGGGGAGGTCTGCGCGGTATAGCGCTATTCCAAAATATAATAGCGCTTCGATTGTATTTTTAATGTCCAAGAAAGAGTGAGGAGACTATGAATTTCATTTCTGCAGCCAAGCGAGGCGCCCACCTGGCGATCCGTTCGGCATCCAGCACGACCTCCGGTGTGCGTCGGTTGCTGTTGGTCGGCATGGCCACGGCGGTGGTCACCTTGTCGGCCTGCGGCGGTGGCGGCGGCGATGTGGATCGCGGCCCGACCACCATCGCGCTGACGGGCAAGCTCAACGGGCTGTACTGGGATTCAAGCGAGTCGCGCCTGTTCCTCACGGACGACAGCGCCAACAACATCCGCGTCTGGGACGGCGGCAATCTGTTTCCCCAATATGCCGCGCTCACGGCCGCCCCCGCCAGCGGAGCCACGCTGGGACAACTCACGCGCACCGCCGACGGAACGCTGTACACCACGCGCTTCGGTTTTGGCACGGACGGCGCCGTGGTCGCCGTTCCCAAGAACGGAGTCGCCTACAACCTGAGCGGCACAGACCCACTGCGCCGCCGCATCGGCATCACCACCACGCCAGATGGCGGCCTGCTGGACGGCTGGTTCATCAAGGGCGGTACGGGCGCGGTGAGCGAGCTGACGGTGAAGGGCTCTGCTGCCAGCGAGCGTGAACTGATCACCGGCCTCGGCAAGCCCGTCGGCGTGGCGGTGGCGGGCGATGCGCTGTGGGTGAGCGACCAGAACACCGGCAATATTCTGTCGTACTCGCTGGCCAAGGTGCGTGCCACTCCGGCCAAGCTGGCAGACGGAAAGATCGTCGCCACCTTCACGACCCTCGACGGTATCGACCTGATGACGGCCGCACCCGACGGCACGCTGTTCTTCGGCGGCTCGGGCGGCAAGCTGTTCCGCATCAGCCCCACAGGCACCACGACGGTGCTCGCCAGCGGCTGGCCCAAGATGATGGGCGTGAGCTACGACCAGGGCAATCGCCGTCTGTTTGTCGCAGTGGCGGCGGCAGATGCCAACAGCTCCGCGAGCGTGCGGATTGTGCCGATCGATAACTGAGTGATGCGCTGATTCAGCGTGCATGAGCAAAGCGGGCCTTCGGGCCCGTTTTGCTTTTTTGGGAATACGGCGTTGCGAATGCCTTGAGGTTGAACGAGCTTGGCGGAAAAGCAGCGTAGCGCAAGCTCCATTCGCTTCGCACGAGCCACCTTCGGGTGGCTTTTTCACGGGTGAACCCGACCCTCACTTTGGATGATTTTGAGATGAATGTCGTTATTATTCGGTTTCGGTGACATTCATCATGAAAAAAAGCCTCAAATTACCCCATTTAAGTGATATACGAACGCCCCTATTGTGTGTTTAATGGTTTGTTTTGTAACCACTGATAAATGATCGACAGGATCATCCGCCAAGGCGCTGACGAAAGTCGGGCCTGCCGAAGTCGCATCGGATCGGCGGTTTTGGGTGAGAGCGAGCAAAACAATGAACCAGACAGTTGGCAATGAACGAATGAAGCGGTGGAGAGCGCTGGCTCGGCGCTGCGCGTTGGTTTTTGTCGCTCTGTGCGCCGGGACGCAGGCATGGGCTATCGCGGCTTTGCCCACGGGGAGTCTCGGTGTTCAGCTCGCGTCGCAGCCTGCCGTGACTCTGGATGCGGAGCAGTTGGCGGCGCTGCCGCAGCACACCATCGAAAGCGCCACGCCCTGGACCGATGGGGTGAAGCACTTTCAGGGGCCATTGGTGACCGAGGTGATGCAGGCGGCGGGGCTCAAGCTCGCCGTCGGAATGACGGTGCAGGCCAGGGCGCTCAACGGTTACGTGGTGGAAATTCCGGCCGAGGATTTTCTGCGCTGGCCCGTGATCCTGGCGTGGACGATGGACGGCAAGGTGCTGACGCGGCGAGACAAGGGGCCGCTCTGGGTGGTCTATCCGCGTGACAGCGACAGGAAGTTGCGGGATGCCAAGTACGACCACCGCTGGGCATGGCAATTGCAGCACATGACGGTGCTGCCGGCGAGCAAATAGACAGACAGACAGACAGCGACCACTGGGTCGAAAAAGAACAAGGAAGTACAAATATGTTGAAGGCTGTTGATCGGCCCATCATCCTGTGCGTGGAAGACGAACCGACGTTGCTGCGCGACCTGTGCGACGAGCTCCGGGAAGCGGGCTATGACGCCATGGGTGCGCTTGATGTGCCCAGCGCGCAGCGCTTGCTGGACAGCATCACGCCCGCACTGATCGTGTGTGACGTCAATCTGCCGGGTGCGAGCGGCCTGGATTTCATGGCCGATCTGCGTGGACGAGACGCGTGGAGCGACGTGCCCTTCATGCTGCTCACCGCGCTGTCGGATCGCGAACACATGTTGCTGGGCAAGCGGGCCGGCGCGGACGACTATCTGGTCAAGCCCGTGGACTACGACATCCTGCTGGCCAGCATTGAGGCCCGCTTGGCGCAGATGGGGCGCATGCAGCGCAACCATCAGGCGCAGTTGCAGCAGCATGCGGACGGATTGCTGTTCCAGTGGACCAATGTGCTCGACAAGGTCAGCCAATGCGCTCTGGTGTGCGGGCCCGATCTGGGGGTGCGCTTTGCCAACCGCGCGGCGTACAGCCTGTGCGGTTCCTCCAGCGACAGCCCGCTGACCATTGGTGCCACCGGTCACATCGGCCTGCACCCGATGATTGCGCGGCACCCCGATGTACAGGCCTTTTTGAATGGCGATGCGGAGGCCGTGAAGGTCGACATTGCCGGGGGCGGCGCGACGGCGCAAAGCTGGCAGGTGTCGCTGTTGGCGCTGAACGAGCGCACGAGCATTGCACAGCCGGTGCCGCATGCCGCGCGCGTGGACGATCAGGCGTTCGTGGTGTTTCTGGCCGATTTGAACCAACGCCATCTGCACAACAAGTCGGCGCTGGCGCGGCGCTTTCAGCTCACACCCACCGAGGTACAGGTGGCCAGTCTGCTCACCGATGGCTTGAGCAAGCAGGAGATGTGTGAGCGCATGAAGGTCAGCACCACGACCATGGCGTTTCACCTGCGCAATCTGTTCAGCAAGACCGCCACCAAGCGGCAGGCCGAATTGGTGGCGCTGCTGATGTCGGTCGCCTGGAATGACATTGCCCTGTCCGTCCCGGAGCGGGCGTGAGCAGCGCAGTGTGAAGGCCAGCGTGGGGGGCAAGAAGCCGTGGTGGTTTGGGGGGCGGGGATGGGCGCAGGGGCGTGTGCGGCCGCGCCCCATTTTTCTGCTGAGCATCGTCATTCTTTTTTTTGGGTTCAGCCTGGCTGCCATCACCCAGCTGCTGGTGATTCACAACGAGTTGGACCAGCGCGACGGAGAAAACACGCTCTGGGCGCTGGCGCAGGCGCAAAACCACGGGTCCAAGCTGCAGCGCGACGATGAGCTGTTCCGCGCGGGCCAGATCAGCCGCGACGCATTGAGTCTGCAGGAAGACATTCTGTTCAGCCGCCTGACGCTGCTGCAGGACGGACCGCAG
The DNA here is from genome assembly GCA_937862875.1 of uncultured Comamonadaceae bacterium. Lineage (GTDB taxonomy): Bacteria > Pseudomonadota > Gammaproteobacteria > Burkholderiales > Burkholderiaceae_C > Diaphorobacter_A. Next base: position 3,034 of record CALMCS010000843.1, on the reverse strand, counting down.
ATGCGCTTGCTGGTCCATTTCGGACAAGACCAGCCGGTGATCGCCGCCATTGCCGCGTTCGAGCAGGCCGATACCGGTTCGCTCGCCGCATTGCCGCGTCGCTCGGCAGCGCACCAAGCGCTGGCGCAAATGATCAATGTGTTGGCGGTGGCGGGCAACGAGGTGATGGTGCTGGAGCGTGAGGCTCGCAGTCGTCAACTCGAGCAATTGGGTGGATTGATTCAGGCGGCCTTCGTGGCGATTCTGGTGGTGGTGCTGACCGGCGGTCTGCTGATCTGGCAACTCATGCGATCGCTGGCGCGCCAGCGCGGGCATGTGCGCACGATCGCCGAACAGCGCGACGCCCTGCAGCACACCGTGCACGATCTTGAACTGGCCCGCACCGCGACGGAGACCTATCGCAATTTCGTCTCGCTGGTATCGCACCAATTTCGCACGCCGCTTGCGGTGATCGATTCCACGGCACAGCGCCTGATGCGCAGCGTGCGCAATGATGGTGAGGCGGATGCGGAGCAACTGGTCGAAAAAATGGGCCTCACCCGCACCACGGTCGGGAGCCTGACCAAGCTGCTCGACAGCGTGCTCAACAGCGTGCGCATCGACAGCGGCGGGCTGCATCTGCAGTCTCAACCCATGAATCTGGCGGAACTGGTAGGGCGGGTGCTGGCGGCCAATGCGCCCTTGCTGGTCGACCGGCCGCTGCTGATGGAGACGGCTGGCGCGCTCGATGTCTATGCCTGCATGGGCGACCCGGGCCTGCTGGAGCACACGCTGCAGAACCTGCTCTCCAACGCCTGCAAGTACACCGAGCCGGGCACCGCGATTGCGGTCGATCTGGTGCGCGACGAAGCCAGCGGCCAACTCTCGTGCACCGTGCGCGACTGGGGCGCAGGCGTGTCGGTGCGGGAGCTGCCCATGCTGTTCGATCGCTTCTATCGCGCCACCCGCGTGCAGCCCACGGAAGGCTCGGGGCTGGGCCTGTATCTCGCACGCTATATCGCGCGCTTGCATGGCGGTGAGCTCGATGCGTATCTGCCCGAGGACGGTGGTCTGGCCGTGCGTTTGCGCATTCCAGTGGCCTGAGCTACGCACGCACTTTGGCTTGATTGGCGGGCGTGGCAGGGTCGCAAGCCCGGCGCAGGCCCTCCAAATGGGGGCGGTTACACCATTTAGTGCGTTTCCCCGTCTGAATGAACGGGGCGCATTCAGTTTGAAATTTTTAACATTCTCCCAGCCATCTCTCATGCTGACTGCGATTCCATTGGGATTGTCTGGAACGGCGCTCGAATGATTTGCTGCAGGGTCAACGTCAAGCGTTGATTTGAATGCGAATCTGAGTTGTGAATTAGCTGGAGGGGCAAATGGGGAGTCTGGTGCATGCCGCATGCCGTCGATGGCGGGCGCGTTGCAGCGGGCTTTTTGACCCTTTGGGTTTTCCAACTAATAGACGCAATAAAAGATGCTGAAAAAGCTCTCATTTTCATCTCTGGCGCACAGTGGACGGGCTGTGGCGCCAAACCATCCGGTCGATCCGGCCTGGCGTTCCCTCTCGCCATTTTCGCGAGCGAATGTCGCCAGAGCGGTCTGTCTGCTCGCCGTGGCCGGCGCGGTCTCCATGCAGGCACACGCCGGCTTTTCTGATGAAGCGGGGGCGGAGAATACGTTCGACTCCATGTCGGATATGGACTGCGCCGACGTGGTCATCAACGGCAAGCTGATCCTTGCTGCCGGCGCGGGCTTCACCCGCGTGGGAACGTTCACGGTCGCACCGACCGGAAGCGTCGTTACCGCTTCCGGCGTGAGCATCGAAGTCACCACCGGTTGGCAGAACGGCGGTACCTTCGATACCTCTGGAACCAGTTTGACGGCGTCCAACGTCTGCGGCAACACGACCACCACGTTCTCCGGCAGCAACACGTTCCTCAGCCTGAGCGCCACGTCTGCAGGCCATACGCTGGTGTTCCCGGCAGGCACGACACAGACCGTGACCGGCAGCCTGACCCTCACCGGTCAAACGCTGAATGGCGGCGATGCCAACACCTTCCTGACGCTCGCCACCGGCGCAAGCCAGAGCATCTCGGATGTGGGTGTGAACTCCGTCGACGCCTCGCGCGGCCAGCGACTGGCACCGACCGGAACCAACAAGATCACCGGCACAGCGCCCAACTGGTTCGCGGCCCCAGTGACTCCCGTGGTTCCGACAAGCCCCACCGCAGTTCCCGTCACCGGGCCAGGCGGATTGGCGCTGATGGGCGGATTGATGGTGCTCGCCGCAGGCTTTGTACGCCGCAGGAAGAGCAGCAACTCATCCCGCCGCGACGCCTCGGGCGCACAGCGTTGATCGATCGCTTCGGCTTCACATTCATTTTTTTGAACACATTCAAATTTCGGCGGGAACACTTGTCATGAACAAACGCAATTCAACCATTCGCACCCTCAGCCCACTGCTGGCCGGCTTGATCGCTGCCTCCGCAGGCTTCTCGGTGCAGGCGCAAACGACTTTCTCGAGCCCCAACGGCGTGGTCATCAAGAAGCCGAACAACGGCGCCCCGATCACGGTCTTTTCCAACGACGGCTCGGTCACCATCCCGGGCCTGGGCCCAACCGGCGGCTATGTGAAGAGCGATGCCGCGGGCGTGTTGTCCGTGGGTAGCGGTCCTGACGGCGTGGCTGGCGCGACCGGTGCGACGGGTGCAGCGGGAGCGACCGGTGCCACTGGCGCAACGGGAGCTACCGGCGCTGGTGCAACGGGGGTTACTGGCGCGACGGGCGCAACAGGTGCTATGGGTCCGACTGGTGCAACGGGTGTTACCGGCGCTGGTGCAACGGGAGCGACAGGTGTAACTGGCCCAACCGGAGTGACGGGCTCAGACGGCGCAGCAGGTGCAACAGGCGCAAAGGGCGATACGGGTGCAGCAGGTGCAACAGGCGCGAAGGGTGATACGGGCGCAGCAGGTGCAACAGGCGCGAAGGGCGATGCAGGCGCTGCAGGTGCAACAGGCGCGAAGGGCGATACGGGCGCTGCAGGTGCAAC
>CALMCS010000842.1 GCA_937862875.1 uncultured Comamonadaceae bacterium | reverse complement strand
AATCAACCAATGGGAAAGCGCATCGCGGCGATGATCACCAGTCCCAGCGCCAGATTCAGCGCCACCAACTTGCGAATGCCGCCCAGCGCCGCACCGCCCGCAGCCCAGTCACCGGCCTGAACCGCACGGTCCAGGCGCTTGAACAGCGCAAAGCGAATGTGGCCAAACACCGCCATCATGATCACGCCCAGCACGGTCATCACGATCCACGACAGCGGCATGGAGAACTGCGCTCCCACCTTGGACGCCATGCCATGGATCGACCCGATCAGTCCAATGCCGGACAGCAGGACCAACAACACCAGAATCAGCACCACCGAGAAAAACCGACCCAGCACATCGCGCATCAGCGGCAGTCGCACCGGCGGATCCAGCTTCTGAACGGCAGGGCGCAGAAAGAAATGGGCGAAGAACATGCCACCCACCCAGATGACGATGGAGAACAGGTGGATCAGTTTGAGGATGATGAAGAGCATGGGGCTGGAGACTCGTTGTGTGGATTGGAATGCGTCTATTGTGGCGGCGCATACATTTCGCAGGGTTATTGGGGTGAAGTGGCGCTCGCCATCAGTCGGAAACGGATCTCGGCGGCATCGTTGCCGATGGGGATCACCTGTCCGGCTTCCACCGATCCCAGCGTTTCGCTGACTTGCTGCATGCATTTGGCAGCCGGAGCAGCAAGACACAGGACCGTGAACGTGCCGTCAGACTGTGACTGGTGGCGCGCAAACGCCAAGGCTTTGGTGGCGTTGCCGTTGCCACGAAGCGTCAGGCCAAAGGCTTCTTTTCCGCGCATCAGATCGCGATGCACTGCGGGCCAAACGAGCCAGTAATCACCGCTGTAGAAAGCGTAGGACTGCTTTGAAAGCTGATCGACCTGAGCGTAGACATTGAACTGTTCAGGATGACGGGCGGGTAGATAGGTCTGTACGCAAGCGGCCACTCCGAGTGCCCCCGCAATGAAGACGCTTGCGGTCTTTCCGATGCGCCGCAGCGCCATGCTGAACTGAATTGTGAACATTGCGGCGATAGCCAGCACCGCGTAGATGAAATATCGCCAGTGGTATGCATTGGCCGCAACCCAGTGATGGGCCGAGAAGCCCGCGGTCCAGACCGCGGCGAATGACAGCAGCGCCGCAATCACCAGATGAGTGTTGAAGGCCACACGGCCTTCACCGGTGTCATGCCGATGTTGGAAGAGTTGCCACAGCGCCATGCCGAGACTGGCGAAACACAGAGCCAACAGCGCGGGGCCGGCCACGGCTGAGTGCAGGATTGCGCCCAGTTGGTTCCACACGATTTTCCAGCTTTCCAGGACAGACTGAGGCACCACGGTGTAGTACGTCAGGCCTCCCGTCGGGATGGACACCGCCGACCAGAAGAAGAAAAAGAGGCCGCCCAGAAATGCGAGTTGGCGAATGCCAAGGCTGATCTTTCTCTGTACCAGGCAATACGTCACGACGTTCAAGCCCAGCACCAGGATGGACGCAGGATTCACACCCAAGGCCACGAACAGGCAGAGCGCCATCAACCAGGTTTTGCCCGCCGAAGCCCGCACCGGGTTGAGATGCGCAAGCAGCAGCGCGGCACCCAGCAACACCAAGGGCAAGGTGTACTCGTGATGCCAAAGTGAAAGCTCAAACGCCGCTTGGGGTGTGAGAATCAGCAGCGCGGCGGAGCTCAGCGACACGAACACCGCGGTGGTCAGCCATTCGCGGGATTGGGCGTGCACGGCGGTCAAGGCGACAGCACCACGGGCGAAGATCCACAGCACCAGATAGTACAGCCCGGTATTCAGATACAGAATGGCGAGAAGGTTGAGTGCGGGATCGCGGAGGGGCCACGCCAGCAGTGGCACCACGTTCAGCAGACGGTTTTGTCCCCAATAGAACGGGGTGATGTTTTGCAGAGACATGACCGAGTTGAGGATCACGTCCGCGTTTAAAAATGCGGGCGCAAGTCCGCTGACCGTGACATGCGTGATGAGCCCCAGCCACACCAATGCCACAAGCGAATACCGCATAGGCCAAGGCTTTCGTGCAATCGACGGATGGATGGTATTCGCGGGCATCCGGCGACTCAATGACAGAGATAGTCCGGCGGCGCGACGGAATGCGCAAACGGATCGACAAGATCGCTGGAATACTGGCCCTTGATGAGTCGCTCTCGTGGCAGAAAGTGACTGCGGAAAAAGCGGCTGAAGGTGGCCAGGCGTTGACCGCGCGGCGTGAGCTGAACGCAGCCCTGCGGGCTGACGCTCAGCGTTCCCGATTCGACCTGCTCGGTCAGTCGAATATCCATCAAGCGGTGCTCGCGTACGTATTCTTCCTTGAAGACGTAATCCATCTGATCCAGTTGGATTCCGCCGCCGCGCTGCTGGAGTTTTTCAAGCAGATAGAACGACAGTGAACGGTCGATCACCGTGGGGACGCTGATTGCCATCGCATAGCCGGTCAAGCCGGCAATGGCGATGCACTGCCATTTTTCAAACCCGTTGAACACTCTGAACAAGGGGGTTTGAAGCAGCAGCGCGTAAACGACAAGCGCGGCGGCGGCCGCTGCGATCGACGAGTAGAGCACGACGTTGACGCGAAGTGCGTGGATGTAGGCGTAATAAGCCACGATCGCCAGGACGACATAGATGACCAGACCAGCGATCGACAGGAGAACTTTCTTCGTCATATTTCGCACATCAAGAGTTGCCCGCGCTGGGAGCGCCACGGCGAGGAATCGGCTGAACGGAGTCGATGTTCTCTGCATGGACGGCAGCGCCCGCGACGGGCGTATTTTTAAGGACTCCGTTGAGCATGAGCGCCAATAGTGTCAACGTTCCGGCCTGCAACGAGATCAACACCAGAATGCCGAGCGTCACGGAAAACCAGCCAGGCGTGGGCACGCCTGTCAACTTGATGCCGATGGCCGCAAGTATGCAGAGTGCTGCAACGAAAGCGACGATGAGGCATGCCAGACCGATGCGTACCAAAAAATCTTCCGCAAACACCATGATGGCTTTGAGTCCGTGCAGCACCAGACTCTGGAAGTTCATTTTGGAGCGCCCTTGGTAGCGGGTACTGCGATCCACCGGAGCCCGTTCGATGCGCAGCTTCGACGCCAACGCGGTGCCGGCAACGTGGATGGGGAGCTCTGACATGGCTGTGAGGCGACGCGCCGCCGCGGGCGTCATGGCCATGAAATTTCCAAAATCAATGGAGCGACCCGTCGCCGCACGAAACAGTCCTTTGTACGCCATATAGAACACCCTGAAACGCAACGATTCGGAGCGCTTTCGGCGTTGCGCGACTACGATGTCCGAGGTTGAAGGGTCAAGGCGTTGAAGCAGCAGTGTGCATGCCTCGGGAGAATCTTCACCATCGCAATCCATGAGGATCAGACGTTGATGTGCCTGTAGTTGCGCTGCGACCAGACTCAAGCCCGTGGCGATGGCACGCTGATGCCCCACGTTGCGGCGCAAGCTGACGATGCAGCAGTCGGGGGCCTGCTCCGGGATGTCCTGAGCGCGCAGGGGCTGGCGCACAGACCCATCATCCACCAGTACCACGTACAGCGTCTCGCCAAATCGTGCTCCGAGATGCTGCAAGAGCTCAGCGCATGCTTCGGTGTCTTCATACACCGGGGTCACGATGATCAGTTGATGGCGTGCCTCAAACATGGCGTGCCAGGCCGGCAAAGTATTGGTGGGTCAGCCGTAGTCCCTCGGCAAGCATCACCTTGGGTTCCCAACCCAACAGTTGTCTGGCCAGCGTGATATCGGGCTTGCGCTGGCGGGGATCATCCTGTGGAAGTTCCTTGAACTCCAATTGTGATGTGCTGCCAGAAAGGGCGATGACCTGACTCGCCAGTTCGGCAATGCTCAGTTCCTTGGGGTTGCCCAAGTTGATTGGGCCAGTGACATCGGCCGGACTCTGCATGAGACCGATCAGTCCGTCGATCAAATCGTCGACATAGCAGAAGCTGCGCGTCTGGCGGCCGTCCCCGTACAGCGTGATGTTCGAGCCTTCGAGCGCCTGCATGAAGAAGTTACTCACCACGCGTCCGTCGTTGGGGTGCATGCGCGGCCCGTAGGTGTTGAAGATGCGGGCGACTTTGATCTCGACGCCGTGCTGGCGGTGGTAGTCGAAAAACAGGGTTTCGGCGCAACGCTTGCCTTCGTCGTAGCAAGAGCGAATGCCTGTGGGATTCACATTCCCGTGGTAGTTCTCGGGCTGTGGGTGAATGTCGGGATCCCCATAGACTTCACTGGTGGAGGCCTGCAGGATGCGCGCATGGGTGCGCTTGGCCAGACCCAGCATGTTGATACTGCCGAGCACATTGGTCTTGACGGTCTGCACGGGATCGCGCTGGTAATGCACTGGCGAAGCCGGGCAGGCCAGGTTGTATATCTCGTCGACTTCCACGTAGAGCGGAAACGTGATGTCGTGGCGCAGCAGTTCAAAGCGCGGGTGCTGCATCAGCGGCAGGATGTTGTCCTTGGTTCCGCTATAGAAATTGTCGAGGCAAATGACCTCGTTGTCCTCCTGCAGCAGTCTTTGCACAAGGTGTGACCCGAGAAATCCCGCTCCCCCGGTCACCAATATGCGCTTGCGATCACGTATTTTTATCATTCTTCCATTGTCGGTGGGTCGGGTGCTCGCGGGGTGGAATGCTGATAACTCGCAAGCAATTTCTACTCGTCGATCGAGGCGCTCCAGCGGTCGTCCCAGTCGTGGCGGACCTGATCGATCTGCCTGCGGTCGCGTTTGGTGGGGCGGCCTTCGACCAGCGTGGAGGCCGGTTCGGGGGCCAGGCGGCGCTGCTCGGCGGCTTGGGCGCGGGCCTTTTGGCTGGCTTCGGTTTCTGTGTAGAGCTGTTGTGCGATGGGGGCCGAGCCGCGGGTGGGGCTCAGGCCCTGCACGACGACGGTGCGCTCGATCACGCCCTGGCGCAGTGCCACGGTGTCGCCGACGCGCAACTCGCGGGCGGCTTTGGTGGGTTGGTTGTTGACGATCACGCGGCCCTTGCCGATTTCATCGACGGCCAGGCTGCGGGTTTTATAGAAGCGGGCGCACCAGAGCCACTTGTCCAGGCGCATCGATTCAGATGGTGAATTCATTCCCGGATTGTGCCGTTTTGTGATGACAGACGCCAAAAATGCGGGCGAATTTCTCTGGTGGCGGTCCGGGGTTTTTGTTTCAAGGCGTGGTGCGCAGGTTCACCAACGGGACTTTGACGATCGCATCGAGGCCGACGATGGCTCCGTTTGCGTCCACGCGATTCTTGAGGGCGATGCTGCCGCCCAGGGCGTGAACGATCTGCTGGCAGATTGCCAAGCCAAGGCCCGATCCGGCGCGCACATCGCCGGCCGAGAACGGTTGGAAGAGGCGGCTCGCCAGCTCATCGTCGATGCCGGGGCCGCAGTCGGAGATGGTCAGCAGCGCGTCCGTGCCTTGCGTGAGCAGCGTGACGTTGAGCGCGCCGCGGTTGGGCGAGAGGCGGATGGCGTTGTGCAGCAGGTTGCGGCACAGTTCGCGCAGCATCCAGTCATGGGCCTGCACGAGTGCTGCCTGGGTGTGGATGCCGAAGTCCAGATCGCTTTGCGCGATCAGCGGTGAAATGTCCAGTGCGACCTCGCGCAGCACCGCGTCCCATCGAACGTCCGAGGGTTGGTTCTGTTGGCGCAGCTGCTCGACCTTGGCGAGGGCCAGCATTTGATTGGCCAGTTGCGTGGCGCGCTCGACCGTGGTGCCGATTTCTTCCAGAGCCTGACGCGGCGGAACGTCGTCGCGCAGCGCGGATTGCACTTGGGTCTTGAGCACGGCGAGCGGCGTGCGCAGCTGGTGCGAGGCATCGCGCACAAAGCGTTGCTGATGTTCGAGCAGGTGGGACAGGCGCTTCATCACATCGTTGGTGGCGTCGATGAGGGGCTGCAGTTCACGTGGCGCAGAGGTGGCGTGGATGGGGGACAGGTCGTCTTCGGGGCGCGCCTGCAGGCTGGCGCTCAACTGCCGCACGGGACGGGTGGCGCGTTGCACCACGAGCACGACGATGAGGGCGATCACGCCAATCAGCACCAGTTGCCGGGCGATGGTCTCCCACAGAATCTGGAGCGCGGCCGCCTCGCGCAGCTCGAGCGTTTCGGCTACCTGAATCACAGCCATGGTGCGGCCTTCGGCGCTGGCGACGGGTTGCAGCAGAACGGCAACGCGCACCGGATCACCGCGGAATTTGGCGTCGTAGAAATCGACCAGCGCGGCGTAGGGCGGACGCATGGGAATCGTGCCGCGCCAGATGGGCAGTTCGGCGAAGCCGGAAATCAACTCGCCCTGCAGGTTGGAGACGCGGTAGAACATGCGGCTCTGGTTGTCCGTCTCGAAGGCTTCCTGAGCCGAGTAGGGGACGGTGGCGGTCAGTTCGGCCAGGTCGTCGTAGCCCCGCACGTCCAGTTCCTCGCTGATGCTCTTGGCGGAGGCCAGCAGCGTGCGGTCGTAGGCGGTGTTCAGCGCCACCAGCGCCTTGCCGTGCAGGCTGTAGGTGTTGAAGCAGACCACCAACAGGGTCGGCACCAGAATGCCCACGAGCAATTGGCGGCGCAGCGACCACGACTTCCAGGAGGATTTGAAGGCACCCGTCATGCAGGTCAATCGGCCTTGAGCAGATAGCCGAGACCGCGCAGCGTCATGAGCGAAATGCCGGTGTCGGCGAGTTTCTTGCGCAGGCGATAGACCACCACCTCGATGGCTTCATATTGGACTTCGGAATGACCGGGGAACACGGCCTCGTACAGGCGCTCCTTGCTGATCGCCCGGCCCGGATGCGGCAACAGGGCGCGCAGCAGTGCCTGCTCGCGCGGGGTGACTTCCATGGGCTCGTCGTTCAGGTAGAAGCTGCCGCTGTCCTTGTCGAACCGCAGCGCGCCGAGCGTGATCTGTGCGGGTGTGGTGGGGCGGTTTTCCTGTTGATCGGCACTGCGCCGCACGAGGGCGCGCAGGCGTGCTTCGAGTTCATCGAGGTCGAAGGGCTTGGGCAGATAGTCGTCGGCCCCGGCGTTGAGGCCCTGGACCCGGTCACCCACCGTGCCGCGTGCGGTCAGAACCAGCACCGGCGTACGGATACCACGGGCACGCGCCTGCTGCAGCACCTGCAGTCCATCGAGGCCCGGCAGGGTGAGGTCGAGGATCACCACATCGTGCGGTCTGGCCACCATTTCCGCCAACGCGGCCAGGCCATCGCCGAGCGCAGTCACCTGAAAACCACGGCGCCCCAGCGAGCGCTGCAGCGTGGTCCGCATCGTGGCGTCATCTTCAACCAATAACAATTGCATGGGCGCGACATTAGCAGGTTAGGGAGTGCGGCAATGTAATGCGAATGTCATATCGGTGTTATCCCTCATGTGACGGACAGCGGTTTGACAGGTTGAATATGCATCATTGGTCGTAATTTCATACAACTAGGAGAAGAGACATGCGTCGCGATACCTTTCTGAAATCCATGCTTGCTGTGGCAGCAGTTGGCAGCCTCCCGCTTTCCGCACATGCTGCGGTGGCCGTGAAGATGATGCTTCCGGCCAATCCGGGCGGTGGATGGGATACCACAGGCCGCTCTTTGGGCAAGGCCTTGCAGGACGCCGGTGTGGCGTCTTCCGTCACGTACGACAACAAGGGTGGTGCCGCAGGCGCCATCGGTCTGGCGCAATTCGTCAACGGCTCCAAGGGTGATCCCAACGCGCTGATGGTGATGGGCGCCGTGATGCTGGGCGGCATCATCACTGGCAAGCCGCCGGTCAATCTGAATCAGGCCACGCCGATTGCGCGTCTGACCAGCGAATACAACGTGTTCGTGCTGCCGACCAATTCGCCTTTCAAGAGCATGGCCGATGTGGTCGCGCAACTGAAGAAGGATCCCGGCAGCGTGAAGTGGGGCGGCGGTTCGCGCGGATCCACCGAGCACATTGCTGCGGCCATGATTGCGCGTGAAGTCGGCGTCGATCCTTCCAAGATCAACTACGTGGCGTTCCGTGGAGGCGGTGAGGCGACTGCTGCGATCCTGGGTGGCAACGTCACCGTCGGCGGTAGCGGCTACAGCGAGTTCGCCGAGTACATCACGGCAGGCAAGATGAAGCCGATCGGCGTCACTTCCGGCGCACGCCTGAAGGGCCTCGATGTGCCGACGCTGAAAGAGCAGGGCATCAACGTCGAGATCGGCAACTGGCGCGGCGTCTACGGCGCTCCCGGCATCACTGCCGACCAGCGCAAGGCTCTGGTCGCCGCGGTGGAAAAAGCCGTCAAGAGCAAGGCCTGGGCCGAAGCGCTCGAGAAGAATGGCTGGACTCCCGCATGGTTGGGCGGCGACGCCTTCGGCAACTTTGTCGATGAGGAATTCGCCAGCCTGCGCGCCACCATGGTCAAGTCGGGCATGGTGTAACGAGAGACCCGGGAGCGCAGCACGATCGATCCTTTGACTATTCAATTGATGGATCGGTAACTCGCGCTCTCAGCTCTCCCCGTTCTCTTTCTTTGAAGCCCGCCCCTCATTCAACGCAGGATGGCGGCGGGCGATGATTGTTTTTTGGAGGCGCTGCCCGCGTGGCGCCTCCCCCATTCAAGTAGCAGGTGCAGACCATGTCTGATGTTGTAACCACTCCTTCTACAGAGTCTCCCTTGGCAGAGCTATCCATCCCATCCCCCAAGTGGCAAGCCGCTGTGGGCGTGGGTGTTCTGTTGGTGGCCGGTGTCATGGCCGCAGGTGCTCTGCAGATTCCCGGCGATGCCGGTTATGGCGGCGTAGGCCCGAATTTTCTCCCATGGGCCTGTGCCGTAGTGCTCGGCCTGTGTGGTGCGTTGTTGATCTGGGAAGCGATGACCGGCGGATACCGCCAGGCCGCTGATCCCGGTGGACACAAACACGCGCAACTCATTCCTTTCGCCTGGGTGTCGGCCGGCTTGCTGCTCAACGCGGCGCTGATCACACACATCGGATTCATCTTTGGTTGCACGCTGTGCTATGCGCTCGCGGTGCAGGGCCTGCGCCGCGCCGAGGGACAGACGGGCTTGATGAAGCCGGGCCTGTTGATCAAGGATCTGGTCACCGGCTTGCTGATCTCGGCACCCGTGTTCTGGGTGTTCACGCAATTTCTGGCAATCAACTTGCCAGGTCTCACAGAAACAGGGTGGCTGTGATGGATATTTTCAACGCGTTGATGCAGGGTTTCGCGACCGCCATCACTCCCGTCAATCTGCTGTGGGCGCTGGTCGGTTGTGCACTGGGTACCGCCGTGGGCGTGCTGCCGGGCATTGGCCCCGCGGTGGCCGTGGCGATGCTGTTGCCGATCACCTCCAAGGTGGACGTGACCGCTTCGATGATCTTCTTCTCGGGCATCTACTACGGTGCGATGTACGGCGGATCGACCACCTCGATTCTGCTGAACACTCCCGGAGAAACGGCCAGCATGGTGACCGCCATGGAGGGCAACAAGATGGCCAAGAGCGGGCGAGCGGGTGCTGCGCTTGCCACATCGGCCATCGGATCGTTCTTCGCCGGCACCTTTGCCACGATTGTCGTGACCCTGTTCGCGCCGACCGTTGCCGATTTCGCCGTCAAGCTCGGCCCACCGGAATACTTCATGTTGATGGTGCTGGCCTTCACCACGGTGAGCGCGGTGCTGGGACAAAGCAGCCTGCGCGGCATGACGGCCCTGTTTCTGGGGCTGGCCCTCGGCTGCATCGGCATGGACCAGATCTCCGGCGCGGCACGTTATACGGCCGGCCAGATGGAGTTGCTGGACGGCATCGACATCGTGCTGGTGGCGGTCGGCCTGTTCGCGGTCGCCGAGGTGATGTACAACGCGCTCTTCGAGGGCAAAGTGGACGAGACGCAGAACAAGATGGGCCGCGTCCACATGACCAAGCGCGACTGGAAGCGCTCCGTTCCCGCATGGATTCGCGGCACCTTGATCGGCACACCGTTCGGCTGCATCCCTGCCGGCGGTACCGAGATCCCGACGTTTCTGAGCTACGCCACAGAAAAGAAACTTGCCAAGGGCGAGAACAAGGCCGAATTCGGCACGACCGGCGCGATCGAAGGCGTTGCAGGCCCAGAAGCCGCCAACAACGCGACCGTGACCGCTGCGCTGATTCCGCTGCTCACGCTGGGCATTCCCACCAGCAACACCACTGCGGTGCTGTTGGGCGCGTTCCAGAACTACGGCATCAACCCAGGCCCCCAGCTGTTCACCAGCTCCGCGGCCTTGGTCTGGGCGCTGATTGCATCGCTCTACATCGGCAACATCATGCTGCTGGTGCTGAACCTGCCCATGGTCGGTCTGTGGGTCAAGCTGCTGAAGATTCCACGTCCTCAGCTGTACGCCGGCATCTTGATCTTCGCAACGGTGGGTGCCTACGGCATGCGCCAGAGCACGTTCGATCTGTACCTGCTGTACTTCATTGGACTGCTGGGTGTGCTGATGCGCCGCTTCGACTTCCCGACCGCACCGGTGGTCGTGGGCATGATTCTCGGCCCACTCGCCGAAGCGCAGATGCGCAACGCGGTGTCGATCGGCGAAGGCAGCTGGCTGATCTTCCTGCAGCGCCCGATGTCGGTCACGCTGCTGGTGATCGTGCTGCTGGTGCTGTTTGTGCCGCGCATCATGAAGTACATGAGCCGCAGGCGTCTTGGAGACGATCTCACCGCGGTGTGAGGATTGAAAGTTTGAAATTTAGTTAGAGAAGTTGACCTGCCAGTGAACTTCCATTGAGCCGGTACCTCGTGTGAGGTACCGGCTTTTTTTTGGTTCATCCCGGGTTCTCGGGCCCCAGACGAATTGGCTGACGAACTTGTTTGCTGTACGTGGAGAGCCTCAAGAAGGACCAAGCAGAAGTTCCAGCGCGGGCCGGTGCGCTGCACGTTGCGACTTTGGGTGCTTGAAAACCCCATTCCAAGCCCAGTGTCCTCGAAGCTCCTTTTTTCGCACTATTTCGGTTCGAAAACTAGCGAATTGGTACCAAATCTACATCTTGTCACCCTTGTGAAATTGTGATGTTGTTGCGCACAAACAGGGCTTTGCGCTTTAATCAGTGACAATTGATATACGACAGATGGAGCCGTGATCGGTTCTGCGCGTTTGAGACCGGTTTGCCTACACTTTGCGGCATGCCCATTCGCAAAATCTGGCCGCCGTCGCGTCGTACGCAGTACGTTACGGAATTCGGCACTCTTCCCGCCGCTGGTCGCCAGCCGTTGCACAACTCATTGCAGGAGCTTCCCATGGATGCAGCAGTTATTGACGATGATCGTGTTTATGTAAATGCCGCCGAGCTGTTTCGCGCGATGGCCGCTCCCATGCGTTTGCGCATCATCAGCGCGCTGTGCAATGGTGAAAAGAATGTGTCCGAGCTGCTGTCGTCCATCGAGACCACGCAGCCCAATATGTCGCAGCACCTGAACACCCTGTACCAGGCCGGCATTCTGGGTCGCCGCCGTGAAGGGGTGAGCATTTTCTACTTCATCACCAATGAAAAGGTGGTGCAGATGTGCCGCAGCGTCTGCCTGCAGATGGCGATCGAGGATTGACGCAGCGAATGGGTTTTTGCAAGAAACGGCCTTGAAGGCGGCTTTTCTTGCAAGTGACCGCTGCGCACAGCATCCGGCGCAGGGGTTCAAGACAGTAGATGCAAACAAAAAAGGCAGCCACTTGGGCTGCCTTTTTGTTGGGGCAGTCGCTTGTCAGCGCTGCCGCGTCAGCCATTATGGCTTCATGTAGACGTAGCCTTCCTTGGCCTGCATGCGTGCGATTTCGGCGACGCCGGACGGAACAATCTTGGTTTCCATCAGCAGGTTGGCGGGATCGATCTTGCGGCTTTGCAGCGTGTTGTTGCACACGCGGAACTCGACGCCGCGAGCGGCCAGTCCGCTCACCTGGCCGCTGAACTCGCGACCCTTGCTGTCCTTGGCGTCGTTGAGCAGGAAGTCGATGCCGGGGCCATGGGTGACCACCACGATCTTGTCCTTGGGCGACGCGTTCAGCTCATTGGTGATGTTGTTCAGAATGGCGGCGACGGTTTCCACGCCGGTGTTCACGTGGTAGACCACCTTGATGTCCTGAGCGAATGACACGCTGGCCACCAGGGAGAAGAGAAATGCGAGAAAAACGCGCTTGATCATGTCGGGCTCCTTTTGCTATGTATTGATATGTTGGTTTATCCAGCCCCAAAATATCGCTGGCAACTTATATTAGCATCGGCTATTGTTTTGCGATGCCGGACAAGTTCCCAAGAATTCAGAAGCAGGAGAAGGTTGAGATGTTAAAGCTAAATCGCACAATGCATTGGTTGGTGGGTGCTGCGCTGTTGGGCGCTCAGGTGGCGTCTTTGGCGCATGGCGACCATGGCAGCAGTGCCACGGTGTTGGCGCAGGCGAGCGGAGCGGCAAATCCGGCAGCTGCGGCTGCGCCGGTTGCGGGCGGACAGGTGGCCACCGTCAAGATGGAAGTCAAGAGCGTTGCGCCCAACGT